>NZ_DBNHEF010000079.1:0-281219 GCF_057138825.1 Candidatus Defluviilinea gracilis | reverse complement strand
GGGCGCGCGTACGCGCGCCCGGAATTTGGAGTATGTAGTGAAACGAATTATTCCTATCCTATTGGCGCTCCTTATCGCGCTGATCGGCATTCGCGCCGCCTATGCCCAAGGCGCCGAGACCATCTGGCTGAGCGCTGTCAACACATCGTACAAAACAGGCGAGACCGTTCTCGTCACGGTCAACGCCTCCTCTGCCACGCCCGTTCAGGGATTCACCTTCCAGATCCGCTACGATCCGGAATGTCTGCGTCCGGTCAATGCCTCTAGCCCGATCGCGGGAATGAACGGTTTGCAACTTCCGCAGCTCACCGGTTTGGTGGATGGCTCGTACGCCAGCACTACCCCTCAAACGATTAACGGCGCGCTGGCAGAAGTGAGATTCACCGCCTTGCAAGGGTGCGACACCAGCCTGTATCTGGAAAGCGCCGCCCTGGCAATACGCAATGCCGAGGGGTTTGCCGCGCCGTTGTTGAGCGTTCTCGTCGGTGAGCGGAATGTCTCCTTATTCATCGACAAAGAAGTCGTAACGCAAGTCGCTCCGCAGGACAGCGGTTCGATGCTGGCGCTCGAGCCGCCGGAACCCGAAGGCGGAACGTCGATCGGGTGCATCGTAGCCGTCATTGCGATTCTGATCGCGGTGGGATTGTTCGGCGTGTACCGCGTCTTGCGAAAACCATCATGAGATCGGGGTTGCCGACTCGGCTGACTGAAAAGCGAATCAAGCCGCCCCGTGGAAAGATGCGAGGAGCAATGTCCAATACGATTCTTCGCGCCATGTTTTTGATCATGTTCATGACCTCGCTTCTCTCGCAGGGTCAGCCTGTTCGCGCCGCGCCGCCGTTCCCGCCAGTGGACATGTTCCAACTGCCGTGGGAGTTGGGCAAGGCGTGGGTTGCGTATGATGGGTTTGGGCGTCACGCGACCAGCGCGCACAACCCTGCCAACGGCGGAGCGGTTGATTTTGCGCCGCACACAAACATGAAAAAAGGCGAGAACACATCCAATGCCTGGGTGACCGCTGTTGCCGATGGCACGGTGGTGGCGATTTCCAAATGCCATTTGATCATTGCGCACAGCGGCGGCTGGACAAGCGAATACCAACACCTCGCAAATTTTCAAGTGAAGTTGGGCAACGCGGTGACGCGCAATCAACGCTTGGCAGTGATCGCGAACGCTTCGGCTCAACAGCCCGTGTGCCTCGGCAGTGAAGATCAGGATACGCCGCATTTGCATTTTTCACTACGCCCCAACATGGTCGGCGCGACGTTCGCGGGTTGGGAGTTCAAATATAACTCGCTGTTCAAAACGACAACCTTTGTCAAGAACGGCAACAGCGTTGGTTTATTCGCGCCCCTCTTGAATGTGATGGAAACATCCACCACGCCAACGCCGATAACCGCCACACCATCAACTCCAACATTGATTCCAACGGCGACCAGCACCGCGCTATCGGGCCCGTACATTTCGACGACAGTCAGCGCGCCGAATGTGGCTGTGGGCGACACCGCGCTTGTCACTGTCAATTTGAACAACGTGCCTGCGGAGGGCTACACCAGCGCGGAGATCACTTGCACTTACAACGCGAGTCTTCTTGAAGCGAGCAACATCACCTTTACGAATCTCTTCGGCGCCGATGCCGCAACGACGATCTTCGGTCCGCAAGACGGAAGTTTCATCGCCGCCATCGCGGGCAAGAAGGGCAACAGAGCGACCACAAGCGGCACGGTCTTCACTTTCACTGTGAAAGGTCTGCAAGCGGGATTGACCGCCATTGATTGCACCGCGCGCATCTCGCAAGGCAACGGCGCGTTGACGAGCATCCCCTATGTTGGGACAAGTATCACGGTTCTTGGATCATCCACACCGACGCCGCCGGTCACTTCGACGCCTGTGCCTGCCTCGCCCACTTCAACATTGATCCCCACCTCGACCAATCCCTCCGCCACCCCGACGATTGTCTCCACCCCACTTGGTCCCGGTGACTTGGTCCCTTCGCTGTCTTTCGTTCCAGTTGTCACCGGTTTATCTCAACCGGTCTTGGTCACGAATGCGGGCGATGGTTCCGGGCGTTTGTTTGTTCTGGAACGAGTTGGGCGCGTTCGAGTGATCAGCAACACAGGCAGTCTTCTTCCAACTCCTTTTTTAGATCTCACCTCGATCGTGGGTTCATCGGGAAGTGAAGAAGGTTTGCTGGGACTCGCCTTTCATCCCAATTACGAATCCAACGGATTATTTTTTGTCGCATACACCGATACGTCTGGCAATCTCGTTCTTGCAAAGTATTCGGTTTCATCAGACCCGAATGTGGCGAACCCTGCCAGCGCGGTGACCGTGTTGACGATTCCGCATCCGGGCAACGCGAATCACAACGGCGGGATGCTTGCCTTCGGCAGTGACGGTTACCTCTACTGGTCAACGGGCGATGGCGGCGGCGGGGGAGATGTTCCCAACAATGCGCAGAATACGAATGCGCTCTTGGGGAAAATACTGCGCTTGGATGTGAACTCCGGCAGTCCGTATTCGATCCCCTCGGACAATCCGTTCGTTGGCGTCTCAGGCGCGCGCGGCGAAATTTGGGATTATGGCTTTCGCAACCCCTGGCGTTTTTCCTTTGATCGAGGCACGAGCGATCTGTACATTGGCGACGTGGGGCAGGGGAGCCGCGAAGAAATTGACTTTGAATCCTCTTCATCATCTGGCGGACTGAATTATGGCTGGCGGGTCATGGAAGGCAGTCTCTGCTTCAACCCCTCCAGCGGATGCGACACCAGCGGAAAAGTTTTTCCCGTCACTGAATATGACAACACGGGAGTCACCTGCTCGGTGACCGGCGGATACGTCTATCGCGGTTCGCAGTCTGCGCCGATGACTGGCATCTATTTCTACGGCGATTATTGCAGTGGAGAAATTTGGGGGCTCCTGCAACAATCTCCCGGCGTTTGGGATTCCGACCTCATCACGGATACCTCGTTTTTCATCTCCTCGTTCGGCGAGGATGAAGCGGGCGAACTGTATCTCACCGATTATTCGAGTGGCTCAGTGCAGAAGATCATCGGTCCGAATGCGCAAGTTCCAACGGCAACTTTCACCCCAACCCCGTTCGAGTCGCCCACGCCTATTCCAACATTTACATCCGTTCCCGGCGCCACTCCAACGCCGACTGTTACAGATATTCCCATCCAAACGTTCACGCCATTGCCTACTGCTACGGCAATTTCCGGCGCGGCAGTCACTGGACAAGTGATCGCCTCAAAAGTTGTCACTGTGCGATTGTATGACACAAATGACACTTTTGTCTCATCGGTCAATGCGAACCCCGATGGCACGTTCAGGCTTGACGTTGCGGCGGGAACGTACACCATCGTCGCCACTGCCAACGGATTTCTCCGCATTCAAGGGACGATTACACTTTCTGGTGGAGAAACCCATGCCATGCCAGCCATTGCCTTGCTGGCTGGCGATATTGATGATGACGGTTCCATTGACCAATTCGACGCGATGACCATTGGTTTCGGTTACGGAACCTCCGAACCGCCCGGCGCAGACTTGAACAGCGATGGCATCATCAATATTCTGGATTTGGAATTGCTGGCGAAGAACTACCGCAAGACCGGTCCGATCCTGTGGGAATGACGCGCGAAAATTGAACGAGTAGACCAAAGCCCCCGAAGGCGAACCAGCCCGAAGGGGTTTTTGATTCGCAGTCTTTCGTCAAAATGGAATACAATCAATACATCGTTTGCAAAAATCTTTGCCACAGAGATCACAGAGACCACTGAGAAAAGCTCTTTTTACTCTGTGATCTCTGTGGCTTAGCAGAACTCACCACACAAAGCCTAATTCAAGGAGCGTATCATGGCGGCTCAAAAATATTTCCAATGGCAGAACGATATTTTGCTCAAAGATATTTACCCGATGCGGCTGGTGAAACTGCGCGACGTTCTGGTCTTCTTCAAAGAAGCCGACCTGTGGGCGGAATATAAAAACAAGGACATTGCCGCGCTGACTGCGGATGTGGCGGAATATAAAAGAGGGATGGAAGCCGCCCGCAAAGCGGAGATAGATAATTACTCGAAATTAAAAACGTATTTCCTTACGAAAGATGTAAGCGCCGCCTTTGCCAAATACAAACCCGTCGAGCCTGAGGCGATGGCGCTCATCCAAAAAAATCACGATCTCTTTATCGCGTCGTGGCCCAAGGATATTCGCGGCGAGCGCGGATTCATTCAAAGCCGCATCGAATCGTTCAAGTTGCAGTTGGGATTCGTGCGCGACCGGGCGCGTTACCTCCAACGCCAGCTCGATGCGATGCTCCCCGAACATCCGAACCGCCCGAAGGTGCAGGCGGAATATAAACTTAAAAGCGAATCGTCCATGCCGATGCTGCTGGATGAAATGGAAAAACTGCGCGAGTTCGATCTGTGCTACGACAAACTCGGCGCGCCGAAACTGGAGTGGTACAAACTCACCAAAGCCGACCCGAACTTCAAAACCTCCGAAGAGGAATTCCTGCGCACTTACGATTCGAAAACACCGGTCACTGTGAAAGATATTGCGCGTTTGAAAACGGAGCAATACGCCAAGACCCTCGAGGGCAAGGATCAATATCAACTGCTGGCGGATATCCGCGCGCGGTTCGAGAAAGAGCCGAAGCGTTTCCCGGTCTGGCTTCAATACATGATCGTCCATTTTTCGGGGATGCGCTATAAGTCCGCGCATGGATCGTGGGCAGACCCGAAGGACTTGCTCGCGCGTCTGCGCGTGGAGGAAGTGAAGAAAGCCCAAGCGGCTCTTTCCGACGGGGAGGTGGAAGCGCGTTGTAAGGAGAAGATCGCCCAGTACGAAGGGGCGGGAGTGAACAAGCCCGGGCTGGCGAAGGCAACTGAAAAAGTCTGGAAGGATCGCGTCGCGTTGCACATGCAGGGAGTCAAGGCGCGCGGACCGCAGTCCCGCCGCATCGGTTTGGACGGCTTGGCGGAAGCGGAAGCCAAATACGAGTTCATGTCCATGACGACCGATCAGGCGTTGGCGAAGTTGGAGGCGATGAAGGGTCAATTCCCCGCGTGGGCGTGGAAGATGATCGTCTTGCTCACGCCTCTGCGAGTCAATCACGTCACCGCGCCGGGCTGGGAAACGTTCACTGCCGAGGAAGATAAAGTCCGCTTTGCCGATAAAACTTTCTATCCGCTCCTCAGCAAGTGGGCGACGGATAACACCGGTATGTGGCGACCCGAGCATGGGCAGAGCCACGAACTCATCGTCTCGCGCGCGGTGTGCAATGAGACAGCCGAACACCTGCAACACATCCGCGGACATTTACCGCCCGGCGGGTTGACCGAAAACGCGGCGCGATATTTCAAATTGTTCAAAGCGAAAACCCCCGGCGTCACTTTTATCCGCCCGACGGGAGCGGAACATTACACACAAGGCGCGAGCATCTTCTGGCTGAGGTTTGTCGGCGGCGACCCAAGCCCGTGGCAGATCGCCAAAGGTGTGGAAGATGCGAATGGCGAAGGTCTGCTTTCAGGGAGTGTTGTGGGCAAGCAGAAAAAAGATCGAAGCGGAAAGAACGCGCCCGCCGCTCCTTCGTGGCAATACAAAATGGGCGAGCCGATCACGCGGAGCCGCACTACAGTGGACGCGAACAAGAAACCGATCCCTGAACATCAATGGCTGAGGTGGATCCATGAGGCGACAGTCGTTGAAGTGGTGGATACTGCCGACGGTACGTACGTGTACACTTTCGAAACATCCCTGCCCGATGACTTCCGCGGTACCTCCTGCCTCGGCGTCTTCCGCAACTCGCTCCGCTGGAATCTCGATGACGGCACCGAGGATTTCTACAATCGCTCGTTCGTCGGCTTTGTGCCGGAAGGTCAGGTTCCGACCGAACATATGAAGACGATGATGGATTGGAATAAGATTCTGGCGAAGTGAAAGATAGAGGATAGAGAGTAGAAAGTAGAGAGTAGAAAGTAGATGGTAGAGACTGGAGATTGGTCTGTGAACCTCAGCAGGTATCTCTAGTCTCTAATCATCTAATCTCCAATCTCTTTTTTTTCCTGCAACTTTTTCCCACCGACTCCTGTACTACAATTCAGCCATGACCGCGCCCACCGACCGCGACTTGATCGTCCGCGCCCGTCGCGGTGACGGCGGCGCGTTCAGCGAACTCGTCACGCGTTATCAGACCAACGTGTTCAATGTCTGCTACCGCATTCTGCATGAGCGCGGCGAAGCCGAAGACCTGGCGCAAGAGACGTTCATGCGCGCGTATAATCGCCTCGAGCAGTTCGATCTTGAACGCGAGTTCGGTCCGTGGGTGAGGCGCGTCGCCGCGAACTTGTGCCTCAATCATCTCGAGTCGCAGAAGGTCACCGCGCCGCTCGACGAGGATCGGGACGCTGATGAAAGCCAACGACCTGAGAAGCAGGTTGAGGTGCGAGAAAGAAGCGAGCAAATTCGCGCGGCGCTCGCGTCGTTGCCTCCGCATTATCGAGTCGTCGTCGAACTCAGGCATTATCAAGAAATGTCGTATGATGAAATTGCGGCTGAATTGAAAATCCCATTGAGCGACGTGAAGAGTCATCTCTTCCGCGCCCGCAAACTGTTGGCGGAGAAACTCCATGCACCTGACTGACCACATCTCGGATGTGCAACTCAACGAATATCTCGATAACGAAATTGCGGATCGCACACACATCGAATCGCATCTTGCTTCATGTGGAGAATGTGCGGCGCGTCTTACCGTGCTTCAATCGTTATTCGCCGAACTGGATTCCCTCCCCGAAGCGACTCTCTCCACCGACCTCGCCGCACGCTTCTCTTCGCAGGGACAGCTGACTCCGCAACTCTCGCGCTGGCTCACACTGACAGCGACTCTCCAAGCCGCGCTCGCGTTGATCGCGCTCATCATCGCCGCGCCGTTCGTATTGAACTTGTTGCCTCCTCTTGAAACGCCATCGTTCACCGAAGTATTGATCCAACTCCAATCGCAATGGCTCACATTCTTCAACACATTTACCAATTTCCAATTACCAAGCTTGCCTTCGTTACCACCGCTTCAAATCCCCACACTGACTCTTTCCCTCGCCCTTGCTTTTGCATCCCTGCTCTGGCTGGTGGGGAATGGGTTGCTGTTGAGGAAACAAATAAGATAACCATCGCGCTGAGCGGAGAGCCGAATGCAATTTGAGGCTCGTAGTCGAAGCGCCCTTCGACTGCACTTCGTTCCGCTCAGGGCGAAAATTAGGAGAATCCATGACCGACATCATCCGCGTAACACTGCTCGTTACATTGCTCGCCGTTGATTTTGCTTGTTATTTTCTCGTCGTCAGCGCGTTCTTCAACAAACGCGTCTTGAAAACGCTCAACGTTGCGAAGCAACTTCCCGCGCGTTCCTTGGGCATCGGATTCGTCAATTTCCTATTCTTCGGCACGATCACCGTTGTGTTGTTCGCAATTGCAGATGGTGCGGAAAATGGCGCGATCAAATTCATCGTAACGATCCCATCGTTATTGCTAGCAACTATTCTGGTAATTCTTCTCAGCCTCGGACTTTCCTCGATGGTGAGCATCCTCGGCGAACGGATTTTCCCCGATCTCTCGGCATGGAAGCAATCATTCTGGGGAACGGTCATTCTCACCTTTGCGTCCGCCATTCCCTTTCTGGGATGGTTCCTGCTCTTCCCATTTGTCGCCCTCACAGGCTTCGGCGCGGTGATATTGGGATTCTTCCAACGCGATAATTAATTTACCGCGAAGCCCGCTAAGCACGCAAAGATTCTTTCCTCTTTCTTCTTTCATCCTCCACTTTCCACTTTCCAAGACGCGCTAACCCCGCGTCTTTTCTTTTCATCTTTTCATCTATTCACTACTCTCTTCCCTGCAACTTTCCCTCTCCCTCCCCTGTATCCCATACATCAACCAAAAGAAAGGACATTCCCCATGGCTGACATCTCCGCCATCTTCTTCATCCTCTTGATCCTCGGCGTCGCGTACCCTGCGATGCTCGCCGCGTGGTGGCTATTGTTCCCTAAACTCATCCAACGCGCGCAGACCCGCGTCGAAAAATCCCTCGGCGCGACCTTCTGGCTGGGACTTGTCGTCGTCATCGCGCTTGTCATCCCCATCGTGATCCTGTTCGCGTTGCCGCTCGGTCCCGCCAAATCCCTCGCTTGGATTCTCCTCGGCGCGTCGCTGGTGTTCTCCTCCATCGGCTCCGCTGGCATCGCCGCGCACCTCGGCGAACGGATGAACCAAACGGGCAACAACTATTCACCTCTCAGCGCGTTCGTGCGCGGAGCACTGATCCTCGAACTCGCCGCCTTCTTCCCGCTCATCGGCTGGCTTTTCGTGTGGATTCCGCTCCTCATCACCTCCTTCGGCGCGACCGCGTTTGCGTTGCTGAATTGGATGCCGCGTGTGAAAGCCGTAAACACGGAGACAGGTACACAGGTAAGCACGTTGAAGGCAGAGAGTGTTTAGAAAGTCGGAAGTAGAAAGTGGAAAGTAGAAAGTAGATAAGTAGATGAGTAGATAAGTAGACCATCTTCCACTTTCTAGTTTCTACACCAACCAATCCTCTAATCCTCCAATTCTCTAATTCTCTAATTCTCCAATCCTCATGATCTCCCGCCGCGACTTCCTAAAACTTAGTACCCTCGTCACCGCCAGCGCCGCGCTTTCATCATGCGCCCCAGTGTACCGACGACTCACAGGCGGACTCCCCACCCTCCCGTGGACTCCGCTCGACGCGCAGGACTTTCTCGCGTTGAATCGACTCACCTTCGGTCCACGCGTGGAGGAACGCGCCCGCTTCGCAGAGATCGGCTTGCAAGCCTTCATCGAAGAACAGCTCGATGTTGAATCGATTGACGATTTCTCATCCGACCTTCGACTTTCGACCTTCGACACTCTTCACATGGACGCGAACGAGATCGAAGGCGTCACCAATCAACTCTTCGATGGTTACGACCGCGAACGACCCGCGCGCGAATTACGTCAAGCAACGTTGCTTCGTCAGATTTACAGCAAGCGACAATTCTACGAAGTGATGGTCGAATTTTGGAGCGATCATTTCAACATCTTCATCGAGAAAGAACCGCTGTTTTATCTCAAGACGGTTGACGACCGCGAAGTGATTCGCAAACACGCGCTCGGCAACTTCCGCGATCTCGTGTGGGCGTCGGCACATTCGCCCGCGATGCTGGTCTATCTCGATAACCACGTCAACGAGAAGAGTCATCCCAACGAAAATTATGCGCGCGAACTCATGGAACTCCACACCCTCGGCGTGGACGGCGGCTACACTCAAAGCGACGTGATGGAACTCGCGCGTTGTCTCACGGGCTGGACGGTCAAAGAACATTTTTGGTTGGGCGAGTTCACCTTCAACAAAGACATCCACGATGAGGGGGCGAAAAAAGTTTTGGGTCTGGCGATCCAGCCGAACGGTCAGAGTGAAGCGGAGCAGGTCATCGAGCATCTCGCGTCGCATCCATCCACTGCGCGATTCATCGCGACGAAATTAACTCGTCGCTTCATCGCGGGCGATCCTCCGCAAGAGATCGTCGAGAAAGCCGCGCAAACTTTTCTCGACACGCGCGGCGACATCAAATCTGTGTTGCGTGTGATTCTGCTTGATGGTCTCTCGCGCGCGCAACCAAAATATAAACGCCCCGCGAACTTCATCACATCCGCGTTGCGACTCACCAACACCGAAACCGACGGCGCCCTCAACGATTATCTGCTTCGCATGGGTCAGTTGTATTTCAATTTGCCCACGCCCGATGGCTATCCCGATGTCAGCGCGCCGTGGCAAAGTAATCTCATGCCGCGCTGGCAATTCGCGTTCGAGTTGATGCGCGATGAGATCGGCGGCACGAAAAATAATTTGAATCATTTATTGGATGTCTCTTCGACGGGCATTCTCGTCGACGACGTGGACGCGCTCACCTCTCTGCTTTTAGGCGCCCCTCTAGAACGCCTCGAACGCGACGGGCTAATTGCCTCAGTCCATTCAGCGGACTCTACCCCCGAGGAGACTCTGCAAATCCTCGCCGCTGGCATCCTCGCCTCGCCCGCGTTTCAGTGGAGATAAACCTCGGTGGTCGAGTAGTCCTGAGCGAAGCCGCCGCGCTGAGCCTGTCGAAGCGGTAGCGGAGACGAAGGACGTATCGAGACCACTAATAACCAGCGTAAATGATGCCAGATGTTGTGGTCTCGCCTGCTGGCGTCTCGACCACCTTATGAATAGAGATAACAAAGCAACTTTGGTGGTTGAGTAGGGCGGGTGCTTTTCCCGCCCGTATCGAAACCACCAATTGCAAATGTAAATGTAGCCAGATGATGTGGTCTCGATACGCTCGCAACGAACCACTTCGACAGGCTCAGTACAGCGGCTCGCTACTCGACCACCCAATGAATACGGAGTAAACATGCTACAAACCTTACCCACCCTACAACAAAAATCCTGGATGCCGCGACTCGCGTTCGCGCCTCATAACGTTGCCCCGCGCGGCGACACGCTTGTCGTCATCTTCCTGCGCGGCGCCGCGGACATTCTCAACATGGTCGTGCCGCATGGCGAAGAGGCGTATTACGCGATGCGACCAACATTGGGAGTTGCGCGACCAGATGACTCGGGAAAGAAGAAAGAGGAAAGAGTTTTAGATTTAGATGGATTCTTCGGCTTTCATCCCTCGATGAATTCACTGCTTGACTCTTGGTATTCGAATCAACTCGCCATCATCCACGCGTGCGGCGCGCCCGACGAATCGCGCAGTCACTTCAAAGCGATGGAACTCATGGAGCGCGGCGTGGACGATGAGCGCGGCCCCGCCTCGGGCTGGATCGGTCGTCACCTCGCCACGTTGAATACGGGCAACTCGTCGCCTCTGCGCGCGGTGGGGATGGGGACTCGTCCGCAACGGAGTCTGAGCGGAAGCGTCCCAGTCTCTGCCCTGCGTTCGATCGCGGACTTTCATCTCGGCGGTGATCCGCGCGCTCTGCAACAAATGCGCGCCGCGTTGAACATCGTGTATGAAGATGACGTGCTTGGGCAGGATACGTTATCCATTATGGATACTCTCGAAACGCTCGACCCAAACAATTACCAATCCCCCTTTACCACTTACCCCGACTCCGAATTTGGTCTCGCGCTCAAACAAACCACCATGCTCATCAAAGCGGAAGTGGGACTCGAAGTCTCAGCCATTGACGTGGGCGGCTGGGACACGCACTTCGCGCAAGGCTCGACGACTGGCATCATGCCGAATCTCATGAAAGATTTGGCAGATGGCATGGCGGCTTTCCACGCCGATATGCAGGAACACATGAAGAATCTCACCGTTGTCACCATGTCTGAGTTTGGTCGTCGCGCCTCTGAAAATGGAAGCCTCGGCACCGATCACGGTCACGGAAGCATGATGATGGTCATGGGCGGCAACGTGGACGGCGGCAAAGTCCACGGCGAGTGGCCCGGGCTGGAGGATGGTCAAATGATCGGACCAGGCGACCTCGCCGTCACGACCGATTACCGCGATGTGCTGTCCGAAGTGTTGCAGAAGCGATTGAACAACCCCGCCACCGATCAAATCTTCCCCGATTACTCGCCTGTGATGAGGAATTTGTTGAAATAATAAATTGTGATATGTCATGCTTAGGAGCGAAGCGACGAAGCATCTCTGACACCGTCGTAGAGACCCTTCGCTGTCGCTCAGGGTGACATGCCAAACATGAATTACAATCCATCGCACGATGGATTCGCAAAACAAGATTGTCTCAGCGTTCGATAAAACTCTCCTCGTTGGTCTGGGATGCGGCGTCCTCGTGCTGTGCGGCATCATCGCGTGGTTTGCGTACATCGTTCAAAACTTGCCCATCCCATCAACTGAATCCACGCAACTCGCTCCACCAACACAAACCCCCAATTCTCCAATCCTCCAATTCTCCTCACCACTCCCTCCTCCCACCGAAACTCTATCTCCCACCTCCATCCCAAACTTCAACGACTCTCCTCCAACAGGAAA
Source organism: Candidatus Defluviilinea gracilis (assembly GCF_057138825.1). Classification (NCBI taxonomy): domain Bacteria; kingdom Bacillati; phylum Chloroflexota; class Anaerolineae; order Anaerolineales; family Candidatus Villigracilaceae; genus Candidatus Defluviilinea; species Candidatus Defluviilinea gracilis. The sequence goes on along the minus strand of NZ_DBNHEF010000079.1, from coordinate 269,187 downwards.
AATCGTTTTCGCCTGTTACATCAAACAGATTGACCAGATCTGCCTGATGAACGCGGATGGCACAGGGCGCGAACAACTCACAGACTTCGACGCGACCGCGTTCTACCCATCGCTTTCACCCGACGGGCAAACGATTTACTTTTCCTCCAAACGCAGCGGCGGATTTGAAATCTACTCCATCGGAATCAACGGCGACGGACTGCAACGCCTCACGCGCGATATCGGCAGTCTCTACGCCCCCGAACTTTCCCCCAGCGGAGAGTTGATCGTCTTCGCCAAATCGGGCGACGGACTCTGGGTAATGAAACCCGACGGCGATAACCCGCGTCCGTTCACGGATCGCGACGACATTGACCCCACCTGGTCACCCGACGGTTCGATGATCGCTTTCGCCTCCTCGCGCAGTGGACAACGTCAATTGTTCGTGATGAATGCCGACGGCTCGAACATTCAACAAGTGACCGACTTGAACAACGTGGGCGGACGCAGTACCTGGTCACCCGATGGGACTCGACTCGCGTTCTATCGCGGTCCCGCAGGGGACCACGACATCTACATCATCAACATTGACGGCACAGGGCTGGTGCGACTCACGCACGGCGGCGATAACCTCGGTCCCTCGTGGTCGCCCGATGGCATCTGGATCGCCTTCACCTCCTTCCGCGACGGCAACAACGAAATCTACATCATCCACCCCGGCGGGACAGGCTTGACTCGGCTCACGAATAACTCAATCTCCGATTGGCAACCGAGGTGGGGAAGGTAGGTTAGGGTTGCAAACATTTTCTGCACCCTTGTCGCGTATCCCAAAATAGGATATTATTACCAGTATGACAATAAAACAATTAGATTTTCTTGAACAGAAAAAAAATGGCATATCAAAAAGAATTCAAGGTGGGATTTCCACAACAGATGTCGTGGTGTCTGCTTCCGTTAATGGAAATTCCGAAATTTTTCCTCAAATACTCACTTTGCATGTTCCTGAAGGTTCAAAAATTGCTGACGTTACATATGGCAATGGAGTGTTTTGGCGAAATGTAGAATTGTCAAAATACGAACTTGCCAAGAGCGACATTGCTTCGGGTGTTGATTGTAGGAAATTGCCATATGAAAACGAAAGTTTTGACGCATTGGTTCTAGATCCTCCGTACATGGAAGGACTATTACGAAATAACAAAGAGCACAAAGCGGGAAACGGCTCGTTTTCCGCATTTAGAAATTATTATTCGAATGGCGATGAAGAAAATGGGGGAGCGAAATGGCATGCCGCCGTGACAGACCTTTATTTCAAAGCAGGCGCAGAAGCGTATCGAGTGTTGCGGTCAAATGGCGTACTGATTGTTAAATGCCAAGACGAAGTATCTGCGAATCGCCAGTGGCTCACACATGTAGAAATAATCAACCACTATGAAAAAATGGGGTTTTATACCAAAGATCTTTTTGTTGTGGTTAGAACAAATAAAGCAGGAATTTCACGATTGATTAAGCAAAAACATGCCCGAAAGAATCATAGCTATTTTCTTGTGTTTATCAAATTGACCAAGAACAAAAACGGAAAATCTTTGCCTCGTTCAAGATGATTTTTGTTGGATTAGTTTGTCAAGTAAAGCAAATGGGTTGTCAGTAAAAGGCGGTTGTAAAGCCCATTCAATGGTAATGAGAGATGGCAATAAATGTTTTCGCTGATAAGCTGTGTACTTTGAATAAGTGTTTTCAGGTAATTCTGAGTTGAGCGCAAAAGCAAAACGCCATTGTTCTCCAAAAGCAAAACAATTTACAGCCAATAAATCGAACTCGCCTCTGAGCAGGCAGGTTGTATTCAGTTTGGTTTTATTAGGAAACGTAACCACTCGTCTGTCACTTGCGTCAACTTGGGCTCTTCCTGTCCATTTTCCACTGCCAAGATTTTTCACGCTGTTTGTTTGCAAACTCTTAACTTCTATAAGAAAAGTATGACCTTTATAAACTATCCGTCGATCTCCTTTCTTATTCCTGTCATGATCGTCGCCTTTTTCTTTTTCGGAAATGTCAGGATGACTCAGGTATTTATCATGGAATTTCTTTTCTGCAACATAGCCCAATAAAATCCCACGTAAACTCGGATTTTGGTCCACAAGTTCAGTGAGTTCGCGCTCAGTTATTCCCCAACGCTTTAAAATCGATTGTGTTTTAACCACCATCAATCTCCAATTGCTGAATAATTGTTGCAGGATTTACCTTTAGAGCTTTACACACTTCAAGAAACTCGATGATATCTAACCGTCTTTCGCCGCTTTCGTATTTTGAGACAAAGGATTGTGGTTTTTCCAACAGAGTGGCAACCTCGACTTGCGTTAGTCCTTTTTTGCGCCTTGCATCAAGTAAAACATCTCGCAGTTGGTTATGTGCGTCGCGCCTTTTCATGAGCAAATTTTATATCCTAATTCAGAATATCCAAAATTAGGATATTGACTAGGTGTCGTAAAGCCAAGAATCTACCTAATAAAACGGACGATGGGTAAGGTGGATACCAAGGTCTATTTACGGTCCCCCCATCTCCACCGTCCAATAGCCTCCAAAACTGCTTGTCCTCACAAACACATACCCCACCCCGATCTCAGTGACGCGCGAATTGAGGACGTTGTCCCATTGAAGCGGATCGAGTTTCCATTGATTCATCGCGTCGCCTGGCAGACCGAAAGCGAGAAGTTCAACATAATACGCGGACGTGTATCCCGCGTTGAGCAGGCGTTTGCCAGTCCACAACCCGTCTGAGCCGCGTTGCTTGAAGAAATCGTTGCACGCCATGTCGAGGCTGTGACCCTGCGCGGCGGCAGTGAGTTGCGGATTCACCGTCAGCGCGGCGCGACCCACATCCGCGCGGGCTTGGTTGATGCGGTCAATCAGTTGTTGGACATACTCGGCGTTGGTCGTGTAATAACAATTCGTCGTGCCGATCTGCACCGACGTTTCGCCGACGGCGATCTTCACCCAGAATGTTTTTTCGATTCCAATCGGCACAAGCTCGCCGCGCTCGTTGAGCAACTTGAAACTGCCGAGATATTGACCGTCAATGGATGGCGCGACGAGATCAACGGAAATATCCACGTCTGATTTTGCGGCGGTCTCAGGGACGGGAACCGAATCGGGCGCGCTCATCCGTTCGCCTGAGGCGAAGACAACGGTATACCCTTTCCAGTCGCATGTGCCAGAGTTTTGCAACTTCCATGTTTTGGTGAACGATTCGCCCTTTTCGAAATTCGTGTTGTCGGGGATCGTCACATCTTCGACGAACGCCGCGCTGTCGCGGCAACTTGGCGTAAGCGTGGGAGCCGAGGGGTCGAGCGTCGCTGTCGCGGTGGGCGGAATCGGCGTCGGGACGGTGAGTCCCTGCTTGGTGGGCGGCAGGGTAGACGTCACGAAAAGAATCGGCGCATCCGTCGGCGCGCCTTCCGATGAAACGGTCACGCATGAAGAGAGGAGAATTAAGAGGAGTGGGAGAATTTTTTTGTACATATTACTCTCTGCCATGTCATTCTGAGGAGCCGCGTAGCGGCGACGAAGAATCTCCGTCACGTTGCGCGAGACTCTTCGGTCGCTGGGGAGCGCTCCCTCAGAGTGACATGGCGTCAAAACATTATCATCTGTGATTTGGATTTTTCGAGCGGATCGCTGGCAATCTGCTCCTCGAACGTCTCGCGCGTCAATACTGGGACTTCAAGCATGGCGCGCAATAAGCGATATTTCACCAGCCGATAATTTTTCAAACGCGCCGCGAGGGCGGGGTCGCGCCCCGCTTTGTATGCGATCAACGACGCGCGCCCGCCAGGGATGACGAGGATCGTCTGCTCGGGCGAATACGGTGTTTCGGCGATTGCGCGACCAACGAGGGCTGAAGCAAGCACATAAAAAGCAAACTGGATCGAACCGTTTTCCTCCCACACGTGATTTTTATCCGCGAGGCTGGTGGAATATCCCAACCGCTTGCCGACGAGTTCAAGCATCGGGATGATCGTATCGCGTTCGTTGCGCCGCGCAGAAGCGACATCCTCCGCGCGCAACTTCAACGACGCGCCGTCGCGCTCCGCGTAGGAATCCAACACCGCGTAGATCATCGCTTTCGATGGCGTGAGCAAACCCGTAAAGCGCGGATACAAGTCATCTTCGATCTCGAGATAAATGCTGTTCGGATTCTTTTGCAAGAACGTGACGATTGCAACCTCCACGCGGTCTGCGAGAGACTCGACGGAGCGCGGACTTAAGTCCGCCCCACGTTCGGCAAGCGGACTGAAGTCCGCGCTCCAGAGTCCCGTCTCCACACTCTCGCCCGACGAATAATGAACAAACCGTTCATCCTCCGACAACGCCGATTGGATCAACGCGTTCGTCGCGCGCATGGCTTCGTCGAACTCCTGCATTTTATTTTTCAACGCGTGCGCCTCCGCCAACGCGATCAACCCTGCCGCGTGGACGTGCAAATAACTCGCAGGTTCGCCGCGCTCGATGAGATGCGCATGGATCGCTTCGCGCACAACCGCGACATCGGGTTCATTGGCTTCACGTTTTAAATGCTCTCCGCGATTCCATAAAATTTGAATCGGGTCATGTTCGGTTCGCAACGCAACGCTTTTCAAATCGAATCCTGCCGCGCCTGCCGCCGTAAGCGCCGACGTGAGAAACGGCGGTTCAGGCTCGGGCATGAATCCAAAGAAGGGCGTGCCGAGCGGCAACAACTCAAACAGATGCGCGAACGCGGCGTGCAAAGCCGTCGCATTCCAAGCCCAGTCATACCGCCTACGACGCAGCGCGATCTTATATGGTTCCACCGCCTCGCGCCCCCACAGCCAACCCGCCCACAACGCCGAGAGAGTCCAAAACGCCTGATTGGGACGCGGCAATGAACCGATCACCGCGGCAATCGGAATTTCTTTTTTGACTTCATGCGCCAACTCTTTGAGACGACCTTCATAGATGCACACCCCTCCGCTTTCTGGAATCTTATTGGGCCACGCTTCAAACACGATGGGTGAGCCTGTTTCAGTCCAGAGACTTAATCCACGCTCCAGCATTTTCCACAAGTTGTGCTCGCGGAATTGACTCGGGATGTTAAGTTGTTTCGGTCGCGGACGTGTCGGCGGATGATCCCACAACGTGTTGCCCGCATCGCACGCAACGAGGATCAACGCGTTCAACGCGCGTTTGCGTTCAGGCGTGAGATTCAATCCGTCAATGCGGTTGATGACCGTCGTTAGAAAATACAACGGACGCGGCAGGTAATGTTGAATCGCTTCCTCTGCATAGACGCGGTCATCGTCGTCGAGTTTTGCCACGCGCTCGAATGCGCGCGAACGATGCAGACCATCCGTTGCGGCGAATTGTTTGGCGCGGTCAATATCTCCTTGCGTGGCAACGCGCTCGCCCGAGTCGTTGCACTGCGGGCAAGTGTAAAAGCGGGCGTGCGGCGCGTCCGCTTCTTTGCGCCACAAAAAATATTCGGCTTGAACCTCGCGACTGCATTTTTCACACGTCGTCTGATACAACGATTGCAAATGCGCGCCGAGTCGCTCGTCGCCTTTTTTGACGGTTTCGAGTTCAGCCAGCGCGGCTTTGAAGTCTGATTCAGATGGGGGATTCGCCGCGATCTCCAACAAGAATCGCGTGATGGGATTGTTCACCGTGACCAACACGCGATACCCTGCCCGCGCGGCTTCGAGGACGAGTCGAGGGGAGAATCCGAAGGGGTCGAGCAACCAACTTGAAGTCGGCGCGTGAAGCGGAAGCCAGCGGGAGATCACTCCCTCCTCCAGCGGAGGAATGAATCGCGAGAGCGGACCTGCATCCGCTGGCTTCGTCCCTGGAATGTATGGCTCAGGTTCCATACGTTAAGTATACATCCCCCGAGCAATAACGTCCCGTAGGTTTAATTGAGGCGGCTATTAACCGTAGTAACGACTCTGCGAAGCGCGCTGTGCGTCAGTCGTTTACTTCGCGGCGAAAGAGCGACTGAAGTCGCCACTACGACATTTAGCAATGATGGTTAATCGGAATGGGAGCCTGCGGGACGGTTGAACGCGGCAAAAATTTCAAACAATGGAATGGGTTGATACAACGTGGCAATGTGCTCGACGCGAGCGATGCGTTTGAGTTCGCGTTTGATCTCGGCGATGCCGCGTTCGTGATACGCGCCCGAATATTCAGAGCCTGCGAGTTTGCGCCCGATCTGATAGAGAATATTTTCAGTCGGACCCGATACAACGAGTTGACCGTTCGGTTTGAGCAGATTCATCAATTCCGAAAGCGTTTGCGGCAGGTCTTGCACATGTTCGAGAACGTCGAGCGCGTTGATGAGGTCGAATGATTTTGGGGGGAGATTCGAAATGGGGATTTGATTTGCATCGAAGACTTGCACATTCGCGGCGAGAGGGATGTATTGCTTCACTTGTTCGAGTGGGTGCAGATCAATGTCAATCGCGGCAACATGTTTGCTTTGTTGCGCCAGAAACGGGAGCATCACGCCACTTCCGCAACCGAAATCGAGAATGTGTTCATACGGCGCGGACTGTTCGATATGATCCATCGCGATATGCAGTCGTTGCCAAAACAGCCAATTGATGAGTGCGTTGGCAGATGAATATGCGGGAAAGCCCGCTTCGTCGAGTCGTCCCTTTTCAGAGTCGGCAAGCACCTTGCGAATCGCGGAACGGTAGCGTGTTTTGTAGGCGTTGAATGAGGAGGAGTCCATGATATGGTGAAAATCCTTTACCACGAAGGCTTGCGCTGACGGTTCGTCTTTCGCTCACCGTGTCGAAGTGACGCGACAGTCACAATGGTTTGACGAATGGCGCAACGGGATGACTTCTTTTGCGCCATCTTTCGTGAAAGTCAAAATGGAAGAACCATAATGATCACGCAACTCACTTTCGTGTACTTCGTGTCCTTTGTGTTTAAAAAGAATCTACGGCATCGCCCCATACGTCGGCGCGCAGACGATATCGTAGTATTCAAGTTCGACAGCTTTGTTCTGTTCCGCATACTCCGCGGCTTGGTTGCCGATCTGACGAACCGTGTCAATGTTCGCTGAAACTTGATAGGGCCAGTATCGCGGGATGACCATACGCGGGTCGTTCACATAACCCTCGGGAAGAAACGCGGGACGCGCAGGGTCGGGCTGGTCGGCGAGCGGAATCCAGTTGTACATCACGGGTCCGCGCGGGTTGATGGTGAAGCCAAGACGATAGTTGTATTCGCGCGCGAATTGCACCGGGCGGATTCCGAAACTGCCGCCGGGCCAGATGATGCCAACGGGAGTTTTGCCGAAGTTGGTTTGCAGGTCGGCGATGGATTTTTCAAATTCAGTGCGGATGAATTCATCGGTGGATGAATCGCTCATGTTGATGTTGTGGATGTAGCCGTGCGATTGATGATCCACCCAGCCTTCTTTTTCCAAAGCGATGTTCGCGTCAATGCTGATCGCGCGCGGTCCATCTTCTAAACTGATCCAGCCGTTCACCACTTGCCAGCCCCATTCATTGAAATAGGGACGGAAATGATCGTCGAAATATTCGCCTTGATGACGGTCGTCGGAAATGAGCAAAACAGAACGCGCGGGTATCTTTGCATTGCGATCCATGAAGTCTGCCATCTGGGTCATGTTGATGGCTTCGAAACCTTGATCCTTCAGATCCTTCATCATCCGTTTGAAATCGGGCACGAGGATGTCGTTGGGGTTATCCACCGAGTCTCTGTTAATGCCATGGAACATGATGACCATCACGACCGTCCCGGGCGCGGCGTTGGTCGAACTCCATTTGTTGAGCAGATATTCGCACGAGTCTTGGATGTACGTATGCGGAACATCCAGCGGATTTATTTGACTCGCAACAAATATGGATGGCAACATCGGCGGTGTGCGGATCGCGGTCGGAGGGGGAACTGGGGTGCCCGTAGGAAGCGACGTCGGCGTCGGCTGGAGTTGCGCGAACGCAGTGCCAAACGCCTGAGTGAGCGCGGCGCTCATATCCTGTGTGGGAGGGGGAGTCGCGGGGGCGCAGGCGCTGAGAGTGAGGGCGAGCAGGCTGAGGGAGAGGAAGATGCGTTTCATTTGAAAGTGAACAGTGATCAGTGAATAGTTATCAGTAAATCGCAAATCCAAAATCGTAAATCGTAAATCGTAAATCCAAAATCGTAAATCGTAAATCGAATTACTCTTCGCTTTTTCCCGAAATGAAATCATCCACTTTTTGTTTGGCAGTTTCATCGCGGAATTGTTTGGGAGGCGTCTTGAAAAAATACGATGACGGCCCGATGATGGGACCCGCGAGTTCGCGGTCGAGCGCGAGTTTGGCGCAGCGGATGGCGTCGATCATCACGCCCGCCGAGTTGGGACTATCCCACACTTCGAGTTTCACTTCCACGTTGAGCGGCACGTTGCCGAAGGTTGTGCCTTCCATGCGGATGTAACACCACTTGCGGTCGGTGAGCCACGGCACATGGTCGCTGGGACCGACATGCACGTCCTTTGGGTCCATCTGATACGGAATCATGCTTGTCACCGCGTTGGTCTTTGAAATTTTCTTGCTCTCGAGTCGTTCGCGTTCGAGCATGTTGAGGAAATCGGTGTTGCCGCCGAAGTTGAGTTGATAGGTGCGGTCGATCTTCACGCCGCGATCCACGAACAGTGTGGCGAGTTGACGATGCAGAATTGTCGCGCCGACTTGACTCTTCACATCGTCGCCGAGGATCGGCAGACCCGCATCGGCGAAGCGCTTGCCCCAATATTCGGACGAGGCGATGAACACGGGAATCCCGTTGACGAATGCGCATCCCGCTTCGATAACTTGCTCCACATACCATTTGGTCGCCATCTCAGAACCAACGGGCAGGAAGTTGATGACCACATCCGTTTTTGTGTCGCGTAGGAGTTTGGCGATGTTGGCGGTGGAGCCAGGCGCCTTCTGGATCATGCCGCTCAGATATTTGCCCAATCCGTCGTGGGTCATGCCGCGCACAACGGGGACGTTGAGTTTGGGGACGTCGGTGAACTTGTAGGTGTTATTCGGTTCGGCAAAGATCGCTTCCGAGAGGTCTTTGCCCACTTTGGTGGCGTTCACGTCAATGCCGAGGGTGAATTCAATATCTTTCACGTGATAGTCGGCGAGCTGGGTGTGCATGATGCCGGGGATGATGTCATCCTTTTTAGCGTTCTTATAGAATTGAACGCCTTGCACGAGCGAAGAGGCGCAGTTGCCCACGCCGATGATCGCCACGCGTACTTTTTTTTGTGCCATTGTGAGTTCTCCTTGTGTTTCAATGAAGTTGCTTGGTAGGTATTTTGCCTGTGTTGTATAATCTATGACAATGATAACCAACGAGCGGTTAGACCATTTGGAACGCCTGCTTGAAGTGGTGCGGGGTTTGACGACAGCGCCCGATATTGAATCGTTTCTTCAAACCGTGATCACCGAAGCCAGCGAGATGACCGACAGCGCGTTCGCTTCGATCCTTGAATATGATAAGGAGGCGAAGGAATTGCGCTTCCTCTCGATGCAATGGATCCATCGTGAATTGCTCCGCCCGGTGGGCGTGCCGATCGACGGCAGCGCGGCAGGTTGGGTGTTCCGTCATACCCAGCCGCTGATTATACAGGATACGAGAATCGACCAGCGGCATTTCAAGGCGCCGGACCGCGTCTCGCAATACGATACCCGCTCTCTGGCGGCGGTTCCCCTGGTGGTGCGCGGCGAAGTGATCGGCGTGATGGAAGCCATCAACAAAAAAGATGGCGCGCATTTTACCGAGGAGGATTTGGCGATCCTGGGCACATTGGGCGCGCTTGCCGCGCAGGCGATGCGGAACTTTACGCTGATGCAGGATGTCAAACGGGCGCGGATCGAGTTGGCGGAACTTGAACGCCTCAAATCAGATTTTATCGCGATCACGTCTCACGAACTGCGCACCCCGCTTGGTTTGATTCTGGGTCACGCCACATTTTTGCGCGAACTGATCGGCGAGACGCACGGCGAACAACTCGATACCATCATCCGCAACACAACGAAATTGAAGGAGATCGTCGAAAACCTGGCGGATGTGGATAATTATCGGAAGGGATCCTCGCGTGTGCGCAGTCATCAGGTTTCGATGACGCGCATCGTGGAAGATGTTGCGCTCACCTTTCAGGATGAGGCAAAATCGCGGAACATTACGTTGCAAGCCGAGACCGGCAGTGACCCATTGTACATCGATGCCGACGGGGTCAAGATTAATATTGCCTTGAGCAATCTGGTGAAGAATGCGTTGCAATTCACCGACCCTGGGGGGGTGGTGAGCGTCAAAACGGGCGAAGAGTCGGGATATTTGAAAGTTTCAGTGACGGATAGCGGCATCGGTATCCCTGCGCGCGATCTGCCGCGCGTGTTCGAGCGCTTCTTTCAAGTGGAGACGCACCTCACGCGCCGGCACACAGGGATGGGTCTTGGACTCGCCGTGGCAAAGGCAATGGTTGAACTGCACGGTGGGCGTATCTGGGTGGAGAGCGAGGTGGGGAAGGGGAGCACGTTCACCTTCTTGTTGCCGGTTCAACAGGCGGGGAATCCGGTCAAAGCAAAACCGTTCTCGGAATAAAACAGGGTTGACGCCCTTTATAATTATCGCGCCATGCCTCCTCAATATCTTGTGCTTGGAAACCTGACGCGCGAATTTTTACTCCCTGCCAGCGGCTCGCCGCGGTTGGATGCGCCGGGCGGAAGCCTGTTGTACGCGGGGGCGGGGGCGAGAGTGTGGGTGGGTGAATCAGATGTAGGCTTGGTGGGACGCGTCGGGGATGATTATCCGCGCGCGTGGTTGAACGACGTCAAGGGACGCGGGTTCGATACCGCGGGGGTGAAAATCCTTCCGCAGAATCTTGATGCGCGTGAATTCATCTCGTATAGCGAATCGTTCGAACCCAACCCAGCCAACCCGGTTACGCAATTTGCGCGGCGCGGGATGACCATTCCTAAATCTTTATTTGGTTATCAGCCTCTTGAAGAACGCGCGGAACAGGAATCCCGCCGGCTTGTGGTGACGGATATTCCCGAGGAGTATCTCTCGGCTCGCGCGGCGTTGATTTGCCCGATGGATCTTTCCACGCAGAATCAATTGATCGCCGGTCTCAAGCGTGGGAGCGCCCACACGATTCTGCTCGCTCCTTCCTCTGCGGATATGAACCCCAAAGCGAAGCGCGCCCTGCCGGTATTTTTAAGCGGGGTGACAACGCTTTTGATTTCACAAGAGGATTTGCGAGGTCTTTTCTGGGGTGAGACGCACGATCTGTGGGCGATGGCGGAAGCTGTTTCGCTGTACGGATGCGAATATGTGGCGATTAAGTGCGGCGCGCAGGGACAATTGTTGTATGCGGCTGGGGCAAAGAAAAAATACGAGATCCCCGCTTACCCGTCCAGGCTTGCCGATCTCACCGGCGCGGGTCATGCGTTCAATGGCGGTTTTCTCGCGGGCTATTGCAAAAATTACGATCCGTTGGAAGGCGTGTTTTACGGAAGTGTCTCCGCATCGTTGAAATTGGAGGGGAGCGGCGCGTTCTATCCGCTAGATGTGTTGCCGGGGCTGGGGGAGGCGAGGTTGAATGTGGTCAGGGGGATGGCGAGGGATGTTTGATCTGCGCTGAGCGGAGTGGTAGCGAAGTCGAAGCGTGAGTAATTGGTGAGTGGTAATTCGTGATCGAGAATTAGAGAATTGGAGAATTGAGATTGGAGACTGGTGACTTGAAACTTGCGGAGCGTGTGATTGAGTTGGCGATTCAGATTCAACAAATCCCTGCGCCGACGTTTGGGGAGGGGAAGCGGGCGGAGTTTGTGCGCGGGTTGTTCGAGAGGGAGGGGTTGGAGGATGTGTTCGTTGATGAGGTGGGGAATGTGTTGGGGCGGTTTCAGGTCAAAGGTCAAAGGTCGCAGGTCAAGCCGCTTGTCGTTTCCGCGCATTTGGATACGGTGTTTCCCGTCGAGACAGATTTGCGTGTTCGGCGCGAGGGAAATAAAGTGTTTGGTCCCGGCATCGGAGATAACTCGCTTGGCGTTGCCGCGTTGTTTGGGCTGTTGTGGGGGTTGAGGGAAGGCGCGATTTTACCCTCACCCCCAGCCCCTCTCCCTCAGGGAGAGGGGAGTCGTGATGTGTGGTTTGTGGCAAACGTTTGCGAGGAGGGACTTGGCGATTTGCGCGGGATGAAAGCGGTCGTCGAGCGTTTCGGCGCGGAGGTGGCTGGCTATCTCGTCCTCGAAGGGATGGCGTTGGGTTGTGCCTATCATCGCGGCACGGGTGTGAAACGATATCGCATCACGGCGAAAACTGCGGGCGGACATTCATGGTCGGATTTCGGGAGCCCTTCGGCGATCCATGAGTTGTCGAAACTTGTGGTGGAATTGACTTCGATGAAGTTGCCCGAGTCGCCGCGCACGACGATGAACGTGGGGAAAATTTCTGGCGGCACTTCGATCAATGTGATCGCGTCCGAAGCGTGGATGGAGTTGGACTTGCGCTCGGAGGGGCAGGAGTCGCTGACGGAGTTGATCTCGAAGGTGGAGAAAAAGATCGAGGAGGCGAACCAGCCCGACGTCGCGTTTGAAGCGGAGGTGATCGGGCAACGTCCCGCCGGTGAAATCTCCGCAGAGCATCCGCTCATTCAACTCGCGCAAGAGTGCATCCGCGAGCAGGGAATGGAGCCAACGCTCACGTCGGGTTCAACAGACGCAAACATCCCGCTGAGCAAAGGCTATCCCGCGCTCGTGCTGGGAATCGCCACCGGCGGCGGCGCGCATACGACGAATGAATTTATCAATCTCAAACCAATTGAAAAAGGATTGGAGCAGTTGGTGAGGTTTGTGGGGGGAGTGATTGGAGATTAGAGGATTAGAGGAATAGAAGAATAGAAGAATAGAAGAATAGAGGATTAGAGAATTGGGGAATTGAGATTGAGGATGGCGCGGCGCAAGTTCCACGTGTCCCCATAGCGGACGTGATTGACCCAGCCTTGCGCGGAGGCGGTTAGTTGGTCGCGCGCAATTTTTCCACCATGATATGCCAACAACAAGCGACGATATTTTCTTTGAAAGGCGATCCCTTTTCGTTGTTTCAATCTTCGGTGAGTTGGAAAGACCGAGAACCCGAGGAATGGGATCCCCTCCGTGACGGGACGCGCCTGCGCTTTGTTCTCGTGGAGCGTCAGCCGAAATTGTTGCAAGCGTTGGATGATCCTGCCGCGCCATTCGAATAGTTCACCTTTGTCGTTCGAAAACAGGAGGAAATCGTCCACGTAGCGGACGTATGCCTTGCAATGCAGTTCGCGTTGAACGAAGTGATCGAACGGATTCAAATAGCAGTTCGCCCAAAACTGACTGGTGAGGTTGCCGATGGGCAAGCCGCGCGGACGATGCGCCGCAAAAAGGGTATCGCCTGGGAAGTAGATCATTTCGTATTCTTCAGATAAAATGCCGATGCCGCTTTGCAGTATTTTTTCGACCAGCCAGAGAACATTTTTGTCTTCGATTTTGGTTCTCAGCGTATCGAACAAGACTTCATGATCTATGCTTGGAAAGAACTGGCGGATGTCGCAAGTCAACACGTAGCGAAAGCGGCGGGCGAATTGGGTTACACGGTCGAGGGCTTTATGCGTGCCTTTGCCGATGCGATTTGCGTAGGAATCGAAAATGAATGATTGTTCAAACAAGGGTTCGATCAGATTGCACAAGGCATGATGAACGACGCGGTCGCGGAACGGCGCGGCGGAGATCAGCCGTTTCTTGGGGTCATGGATGTAGAAACTGTGATACTTGCCCGGGGCGTATGTTTTTGCGCGAAGTTCATGTTGCAGTTCGAGCAGGTTATCTTCCAGCCGATACTCGAACTCTGCCACGTTTGCATGCCCGCGCTTGCCTTTGCTGGCTTTGCGGTAGGCGAGGAGCAGGTTTTCCCATGAGTGGAGTTGTTGGTACATGAGGGTGAACGTCTCGCAGGTTGTATGAACTGATTGAATCGTTTCCAAAACCTGCGGGACGGCGAGTACGTTGCCCCGCCTCAGATCCTGGGCAAAGCCGAGGGATTAGGAGACGGGGCTATTCTATATTTGCCCAATCTCATTGCGAGATTGGCCAGGAATACGCCCCGCCATTTTTCTAAGGAGCCTCAACTGTGAAGGCTCAGCCCGCACAGGCATTTCGGCAAAACAAGAAAAGCGTGGACACCACCACACGAAACCCCTGATTGTTGTTCCTGTTATCAGGGTTGTTCCTGTTCCGATACGCACAACGGACGTTCCTCTCATTATTGTTGAACGCGCCGCCGCGCGCCACGCGGTGATGTTCGGGCATATCCCCGCAACAGCGGTACAACCGCGGGTTGCTATGGGGTAGTCACTTTCTTCCAGCCGCCTAGCAGTTTCCCGATCTCCGTAACCATCGCCGCTACATGATAGTATTGCCCTTGGGAAAGCCATTCCCATTTGGCGGCAAGACGCAAGTAGGTCCGCACTTTATCGAGCGATTCATCTGCCGATTTAAGAAAGGCTAACCGTTCCTTTCCCATTCGGTGATTAGCGGCTTCCAGTTGTTCGCGCAGATCGAATGCCGCATCCAGTAATCGCTTTGTGAATGTATGCCGGTGCGCGGTGGGGAAGTGATTTGTAATTGGCAACAGCCACGTGAGAAAATCGAACGTGCGTGTGAAGATGGGCATTTCTTGTCCGCTCATGGATACCTCCAAAAACCAAAAAATTTTTTTAAAACCAAGAGAATCAGAGCCTCAGAGAACCAGAGACTTCAGAGAACAGAGTTTAGAAAAATGGGGACACCACCACACGAAACCCCCGATAGTCGTACCTGCCAACAGGGAAGCCCCAGCACCGATACGCACAACGGACGAGCCTCACATCATAGCTGAACGCGCCGCCGCGCGCCACGCGGGGAGCACCTCCATCCAAATTATTCTTCTCGTTTTTTCCGTAGTTTTCATAATTCTCAGTCCACTGTGTAGCGCACCATTCCCACACGTTGCCGCTCATATCGAGCAAGCCATGCGGGCTTTGCCCGCCGGGGAAACACCCCACCGCGCTGGTAGACCCGATGATCATATTATTGTTCACTTTCTCCTGATCGAACTCGTCGCCCCATGGATACCGCAAGCCCTTTTCACCGCGCGTGGCTTTTTCCCATTCGACTTCAGTGGGTAGGCGCGCTTCCCATGTTGCGAGATCGAGTGAAATATTTTTGATCGAGTCTTTGTCCCATAGTTTCAACGCGATGTTTTCGTTTCGCATTTTGTCTGTCAGCCAGCGCGTGTAGGCGACGGCTTCATACCATGTGACGTTGACGATGGGATGGTTCGGCAGGTCGAACGCGCCGCCTGATTTGGGCGGTTTATCCTGTTTTGCTCGTTTCAGCCATTCCTTTCCGCTGTCCGTATACCACTTTCCGTTCGTATATCCTTCGGGGTCGGCCGCGAACAGATCGAATTGGGCATTAGTAACCGGATAACGGCTGATGAAATAGTTCTGTTTGATGTTGTATTCAAATTGCGGTTCTTCGTCATCATAGGCATCTTTGTCGTTTTTCTTACTGCTTCCCATAATGAACTTGCCTGCGGGGATTTCGCAAAACAAGAGATCGGTTGTTACGCCTTCGCGCGGGTCGCCGAGTTTGGCGAGGGTATCCCCGGCTTCGGCGCGTTCGCGCGGGATGAGGCGGCTTTGTTCGAGCAATTCTTTCAAACGAGTTTGAACGCGCGGCAGTAGCTCTTTTCCCAATTCGGAACGTTCGGCGCGGTTCAAGCCGATTTCGAGCAAAATATCTCCCGCCAGCCAGACCCTGCTCCATTCCTTATCATCGTTACACTCGCGGCTTGGGCATAACTCGGCTACCAGCGCCAGAGGTCCATCAATCGAACCGCGAATATACACGCGCCGGCTGACCGCCCAAAGGATCACCTGCCGCCAAAGAAGTTGATTATCGGCAAGTTCTTTTGCCAGAGCCGCAAAATCATCCCTCGAATCGAGATACGAGCCAGCCAGAAATTCCTGAAAGGAACGATGAGGAAAGGTAAAGACGTTGTTGTCGCGTTCGAGCAGTAATCCCGCCCGCAGTTTCATGGCTTCGATCACGCTTGCCGCCCAATTCAAATCGCCCTTGTTGATGGAGGCTAATCCTTTTTGCAGGCTGAGTTCGCTAATGCCCGCCAGCGACTCCGGGTCTTCGCTATTGATGTCGGTTTGCGCGTGCGCTTCATAGGCAAGTTTGCAGATCACTTGTTCAAGGTCGGCGTCCGCGCAGTCCGCCTCCAACATCAGCTGCCGCAGGCGCGCCGCCTCGTGTCCCTTGCTGGATTGTTCCCATTGCCAAAGCAGGATTTCAACGGTTTCTTTGTATAACAACGCGCGGGCATCGGGCAACCGTCCTTTGTGCGTGTTGACCACCGCCATTACGGTAAGCAATAGCGGGTTCGGGGCAAGTTTGCTTAATTCGCGGCGGCGGACGGCGCTCTTAAGACCCAGATTCAGTTCATCCGCTGTTTCGGTTGTCAGGACGCCCAGGGCTGTCAATTCTTTGTACCAGGCGTCGATGAAGGATTGCATCTTTTTGTTGTCGAAAGGCGCGAGTTCGAATTCGGGAAATCCCGTCAGGCGTAAATTCGGCTCTCCATCTTTCGGCTCCACATAAGAAAGGATACGGCTGGTCACGACGAAGCGATTCTTTGAAAATCGTTTTACGAAGGCATGCACCGCGTCGCGCACGAACACGCGCTGGGGGATCGTGGACACTTCATCCAAGCCATCGAAAAACAGGATGACTTTTCCCTCTTCCAGTAATTCCTGAATGGGCTTGGATGCTTTGGATAGGTTTTGATCCTTCAATCGTTTTTCGATGAAATCCCAGAGATGATGAGATTCGGCTCGTTCCGGTACTTTCTTGAAGGCTTTCACAAAGTCGCGCAGGATCACGATCACAGGTAGAAGGTCAGCGTC
The DNA here is from genome assembly GCF_057138825.1 of Candidatus Defluviilinea gracilis. Lineage (NCBI taxonomy): Bacteria > Bacillati > Chloroflexota > Anaerolineae > Anaerolineales > Candidatus Villigracilaceae > Candidatus Defluviilinea > Candidatus Defluviilinea gracilis. The sequence goes on along the minus strand of NZ_DBNHEF010000079.1, from coordinate 252,206 downwards.
TTCCTTTTTCCAATGTTTGAGCCTGTCGGCGGTATGGGTTGAAAGACAATATGTAAGGAAATTGACAAACGTAGACTTTCCGCTTCCGGGGTCGCCTTTGATGACCAGAGATCGGTTGTCAACTACCGCTTGCAGGGAAGAGAGCGGGTTGGTCTTTCCTTCTCGTTGTGGAAATTCCAACTCAACATCAGGCGATAAGCCTGTTGCGTCAGCCATGTCCCTTGCTTGTTTTCTTATCTTTCCACGCGTCTCTTCGAATTCCACTTGGGCGGTTGTGTCTAAATCTATGTATACGTTTGCCAGACCAATGGTTCGTTGTGTGTTCGGGTCGGACGCGGTTAGGTCAATACCGCGCATTGAAATGCTGGACGTGAGGCTGGCGAGTACCGCGCGATAGGCTTTCAGGGCGTCTTGTGGACTGTGCAGGGCAGGTCCCCTGTACACGTTTCCCTCGATATATGTCCCCGCGTGAATAATACGATTGTTTCTACCGGTTTGAACGTTGCCATCTTTTACATCCCCTTTTACGAGAATGCTGTCATCCCCAGCCTGCATGGACGAAGCGTCAATCTCCCCGATCGTGATCGAAATCTCCTCGGCGAATTTTGTATCCCGTTCGAGAATCTTCCTGATCTGATATTCAAAAGAATCCCGGGCGCCCTTGTCGTCGGGCGTTGTTTTCAAATCCTGGATGATCTCTTTCGCCGCTTCCTTCTCTTCCACCTTGGGTTTGAACTTTTCCCACAATGCGCTTGCGAGTTTTTTTCCCGCTTCCCCGGCAAACGCCTCCCCGCCCTTCACGAGGTACGGTATCAAAACGGTCGCCACCTGTTGCGCTAAAAGAGCAATGTCAATATCCACAATCTGCCTCCGCTACTCTCCAGTCTCTACTCTCCAATCTCTCCCCCCAATTCTCCAATTCTCTAATCCTCCATCACTCCCCAGTCTCCAATCTCCAATCCCCAATTACCAATTACCACTCACTCCCTCACCCACCCTTCAACCCCACCACCTCAAACACCTCCAGCGGCTGTGCCTTGCCCTTTACCGTCAGCGGCGCGAAGGGATTTGCTTCCACTTCATCTTTCACGCGCTCGTACGCCTCTTTGCTGATGAGGATCTGATTCTTCGCCGCGTTTTCCTGAATGCGTTTGGTCGTGTTCACGCTGTCGCCGAGCGAGGTGAATTCGAGTCGCTTCTCGGTGCCGATCCAGCCAAGGACGGCTTCGCCGTAGTGAATGCCCACGCCGAAATCGAGATGCGCCTCTTTCGGTAATTCGGAATGTAATCGCGCAATCGCCTCGCGGATCGCCAACGCGGACTTCACCGCCCGCAACGTGTGATCGGGTTGCAGGATCGGCGCGTTGTACCACGCCATCACCGCATCGCCGAGGAACTTATCCACTGTGCCTTCCTGTGCCAGCACCGCGTCGGCCGCGGCGGCGAGATATTGATTCAACACCGCCACCAATTCTTCCGGCGAATGTTTTTCGCTGTACGAGGTGAAGCCGCGCACGTCTGCAAACAACACGGTGATAAAAACTTTTTTGCCGCCCACTTGCAAACTGTTCGGGTCGATCTGGTCGAGCACGGCGGGCGACACCATGCGTTGCAACAGTCCGCGCTGGGCTTCGAGTTTTTTGCGCTCGGTCAAATCGTCCAACACGATCGCCACGCCCTGCGTTTTTTGTCCCGCGTCTTTCAACGGCGAGAGATTCAAACGCCAGTCAATGTTGCCGCCTTCGGCGCGCGATTGGCTGAGTTCAAGCCCGATGACCGGCTTGTCGCTTTTTCGCACCGACTCAAGATGCGGGATGATGTTGCTCGCAAACGTAGGCACAACTTCATCGATCTTCCTGCCGACGATCTCCGCGGATGCCTGCCCCAAAATGGACGCGGCGGCTCGATTACACAGGGTGATCTGGTCCTCCACGTCGGCAGTCAACACGCCCGAAACGATGGAGGCGAACACATCGTCCATGAGGTTTTTGAGTTCGGTCACTTCGGCGAGCGTGCGCTTGAGGGAGGAGAACAGCCGCGCGTTCTCGATGGCGACAGCGGCTTGGTTGGCGAACGCGATTAAAAGGTCGCGGTCCGATTCGGAAAATATTCCCGTGCGGATGCGGTTGTCGGTGTAGATCACGCCGGTCAGTTCGGTCTTCACCATGAGCGGCACGCACAAAATGGAGCGCAGGTTGAAGGCGATCACGCTTTCCGTGCCGCTAAAGCGTTTGTCTTCGAGCGCGTTGGTGGTGAGGATCGCCTCGCCGGTGTCGATCACTTTTTGCACGATCGTGCGGCTGATGTTCGATTCGTTCTGATTGATCGACTCCTGTTCCCAATTGCGCGCGATGCGGATGACCATCTCGCCGCGTTCGTCGCGCAACATGAGGAATCCGCGCTCGGCTTCGGTGAGGCGGATGATGGTGTCCATCACGGCTTGGAGCACTTCGTCGATCTCGAGCGTGGAGTTGACCACCTGCCCGATCCCCGCGAGCGCTTGCAAGTGACTGAAGCGTTGTTCGAATGGGACGAGCGCCTCGCTGATACGCTGGAGCGAGGTGTCGAGAGTTTTCAATTCTTCAAGAGTTTGGGGAGTTGCGCCGGCGCTGACCGAAGCGCGGATCTTCTCTGCCTGCTTGGTGACTGCGATCACCTGGTCATTGATCGTGATGGCTTTCGCCTTTGCCGTGATCGTCGCCATGAAGTTTCCTTTGAGCCTGGCTAGGTTCTGGGTGAGTATTTGCCCGTCCAAAAGTGACGGATGCGGGCAAGGGTGATCTGTGATCGCAGGGCGAACGCCGCGCGCCGCGCTTCCACGGGGTCTGCTGTTCTGGAAGTATAAAGGGATGTTTGGTGTTCGTCCAGAAGTATTTTGATGCGCGAGGCGGCGTCGGGGATGATTTTTGCAAGTTTCTCGGCGCGTTCGATGGGCGTGGCGTCTACTTGCGCTGGCGCGTTCATTTGCCGCAAGCCGAAGTTGACGCTTTCGAAGGATTTTTCGATGGGAGAGAGTCGCGCCCAGCGTTCCCAGTTGAGGATCCAACGCGGGGTTTCAATGCCGCTCCGTTCGATGGTGGCGCGCACCACGGAAGGCAAACGATCGGAGAGCGAGTAGCGGCGGTTGAGGAAAAACGCCGCAACGGCGATAACGATCAGCGTGAGGAACAGATATAAGGTCGGAAGAAGCGAGGCGGGTCGGGTTGTCCCAGCGTCCACAAGTTCATCTTCCAATCTCGGGTCGATGGGTTCCTCGGGGAGTTGTTCTTCGCCGATCAATGTGCCGGGGTTGAGCAAGCCGGCCGGCGAATCGTCCTCGCGCGGCGCGAGCGGGCGGTCTAACGGGGCTTGGTTGCCGGTGGGTTCAAATTCCACCCAGCCGATACCGGGGAAGTAGACCTCGGGCCAGGCGTGCGCGTTCTCCTTGCGGACGGTGAAGGTGTTGACCTCGATCTCCTCCACTTCGCCGGCGAATCCCTCTCCGGATGTGGAGCCTGTTCCCTGCGCGAAGCCGACCGCCATGCGAGCGGGGATGCCCAGCGCGCGAAGCATGAGTATTTCTGACGAGGCGTAATACACGCAATAGGCTTGCTTGTGTTCGAAGAGTATCCATTCGAGTTTGTTTGCGCCGCGCGGCGCGGAAGGGATGGTCGGCGAGTATTCGATGTTCGCGCGCAGGTATTGCGTGATGGCAAAGGCTTTGTCGTAGGGGGTTTCGGTGTTTGCGGTGATATCGAACGCGAGGGCGCTGATGAGCGGCGAGAAATCATCGGGGAGTTGCAGGTATTTGTCGGTGACCCATTTTGGGTACTCTGTTCCCGCCGCGCGCAGAGCCTCGATGGTGGGGTTGTTCAGCGCGGCTTTCACCTGGTAGGTTTCGCCCGGCAGGATGCTGGGGGTTGCGTTCCATGAAACGATATCGAGTTGATCGCCGCCGGGCGCGGTGAGCATGGAACCGGGCCGGCTGACCCAGACCGGTTGCGAGGGGGAGTATAACAACGAAATCCGTTGTTCGCCGGTGTCGAAGTTAAACATCGCCGCGTTGGTATCGTTTACCCCGGGCAGTGGGTTGGCGGGGGAATATTCCTCGCGTGTTGTGCCGGTGGTGTACCACTGGTCGTTTGAAAAATAATCGTATGCGCGCCCGCGCCAGTAATAACGCGGCGGTTTTTTGTCGAACGCGAGTTCGGGCGCTTCCACTTTGAACATCAAAACATCGGACAGTGGGAAGCCCACGCCCAGTTCGAGCTCGGTGCCGAAGAATTCGCCGGGTCTTCCGCCGCTCGGAGAGTCCAACGCGCTGACGGCATTCTCAAACCGTTCGGTAAAATTTTTCCAGGGTTCTGAAACGCGGTTCCAGGCGCGGCGCGCGGCTTCGACGCGCAGGATGGAGGAGGGAGTCAGCCATGCCGCGAGGAGGATGAGACTCGCCATGATCGCCATGCCGCCGGTCAGGTCGATGCTGTTTTCGGGCGAGAGGAACACCCGCGATTGTTTCCATTGTGATTGCTGGTTTAGGAAGTTCAGCCTTCCCAGGAGCAGAAGCGCGAAAAGAATGAAAAAGCCGATCAGCAACAAGCGGCTCGCGATCGCGTTATCGTAACTTTGGATAATGAGAACCCCGAGAAAGGATGGCAGGCTGGCAAGCAAAAAGTTCTGGTGGCGCGTCAGGGCATAACCTGCCGAGGCGCTCAACGCCCAGAACATAACCGACATCATGGCGATAAAGAACAATGGGTCTTCAACGGGACGGCGCGCGACAAATTCCGAGATCGAAAAAAGCAACCTGCCGCCGACGCTAAGCAGTTTTTCCTCCATCTTCACAGGTCCCTCGATGAGGGAGGTCCATAAGAGTGGAAGCAGGAGGAGCATGTAGAAGAAGGACAGCCAACGCGCTGTGCGGCGACGGAATGTGCTGTAACCCAGCGAAAGTCCAATGGCGGAGCCCATCCAGGTGAAGCCGCGAATCAAGCCCAGATCCTCTGTCCATTCGGTGGCGATGAGGCGCGATGCGGCAATCTGCAAAAGGAGGATCAGCAGGATAACGGCGGTCCAATCCCACCAGCGCGAGAGAGGGGCTTCGGGCGATTTTTTCATCGGGGGGTAGTGTACAATACAACGAGGTGACACGTCAAATACTGGAGAGGGGTATTTCTTGAACGTTCTGCCGCAAGGCATCGGAAATAGGCGCTTGACGCAGTTGTCGCGCTTTTCTAAATTGATCGCGCAACTCTCTACCGTGCATTTGCACCGCTAAGTGTCGCCATGGCGCCATGCGACACCCGCAAAGAACGCAAAGAAAACCTTTTTCACTTGGCGACCTTAGCGCGCTTTGCGGTAAAAATCTTCTCATGTGCGGTAATCTGATTACGAATCAAAATGCCAGGGCAACGTGAACGTTGCCGTACTTTGCGACAATGAGGAGGAAGAGATGGGTTCTTTGATTCAAAACGGGATCGATTGGATCCTTGCCATACAATCGCTGGGCGGCTGGCTCGAAGCGCCCCTGAAATTTTTTACGTTCCTCGGTTCGCAGGATTTTTTCTTCCTCGTCCTGCCGTTCATTTACTGGAGCGTAGACGCCGGGCTGGGCATGCGCGTGGCGGTTGCGTTGATCGCCAACGTGAGTTTGAATTTCTACATTAAGTTATGGTTTGCAGGTCCGCGTCCGTATTGGGTGAGCGCGGAGGTGCAAGGGCTGACGGCTGAAACTTCGTTTGGGGTTCCCTCCGGGCATACCGAGAATGCGGTGGCGGTGTGGGGGACGATCGCCGCATGGATCGGAAAGCGCATTGCATGGGCGCTGTCAATCGCGGTCATTTTCCTCGTCGGCTTCTCGCGTCTCTACCTCGGCGTCCATTTTGTTCACGATGTGCTGGCGGGTTGGGCGCTGGGCGCGGCGGTCTTGTGGCTCATCCTGCGGTTTTGGGATTCAGCGGCGGCGTGGTTGAAAACAAAACCGGTCGCCACTCAAATGACGTTGGCGTTCGCGGTTTCTTTGTTGATGATCGCTCTTGGATACGTCAGCGCGGCGCATTTGGACGGTTACACCTTCCCGGAGGAGTTCCGCGTCAATGCGCTTCGCGTCTCCGACGAGTTGCCTGCCCCGGCTTCCCTCGAAACGATCGTCACCTCCGCGGGGACGTTCTTCGGTCTCTTCGCCGGTTTGGCGTGGCTCCTCTCACGGGGCGGGTATCAGGCAGACGGTCCGGGCGCGAAGCGGGCGCTGAGATTCTTCGTCGGCTTGATCGGGGTTTTCATCCTATGGCGCGGGTTGGGAGCGGTGTTGCCCGATGGGGAAAGTCTCGTCCCGTTGATGTTGCGATATTTGCGTTACACGCTGGTCGGTTTTTGGATCTCCGCCGGGGCGCCGGAGTTGTTTTTTCGTTTCAAATTGGCAGACCCGAAGATATAGGGGAATGCAGTTGATATAATCCCAAATCTAGTCCTATTCTCTGGGAGCATAACGTTTTCGATGACACTTGAGCGAGGCGCGTTACTTCATAAACGATACCGCATCGTTGAAATTCTTGGGCAGGGCGGCATGGGTTCCGTCTACCGGGCGGTGGATGAAAACCTTGGCGTGGACGTTGCCGTCAAGGAAAATCTGTTTACCACCGACGAGTATGCGCGGCAATTCCGGCTCGAGGCGGTGATCCTTGCGAATCTTCGCCATCCGAATCTTCCGCGCGTAACCGATCATTTTGTCATCGGCGATCAGGGACAATATCTGGTGATGGATTATATCGAGGGGGAAGACCTGCGCCAACGCATGGAGCGCATGGGCAACATCACAGAAGATGAAGCCGTGCTCCTTGGCGCGGCAATGTGCGACGCGCTCCAATATTTACACACGCGCAAGCCGCCGATCCTGCACCGCGATTTGAAACCGGGCAATGTCAAAATTACCCCGGATGGACATGTCTTTCTCGTAGATTTTGGCTTGGCAAAAGTGTTGCATGGCAGTCAGGCAACCACCACCGGCGCGCGCGCCATGACGCCGGGCTATTCTCCTCCGGAGCAATACGGCACAGCCCGCACCGATCCGCGCACAGACATTTATTCGCTCGGCGCCACGTTGTACGCGGCGTTGAGCGGCATCATCCCGGAAGATGGTCTCGCCCGCGCGATGGATAACACGCAACTTACGCCGTTGCGTAAACGCAACAGCAAGGTATCGCGCCGGCTTGCCTCCGCGATCGAACGCGCGATGGGCATCGACCCGGCGGAACGGTTTCAAAATGCGGAGGAGTTCAAAAATTCCCTGTTAGGTTCCAAAGGCAAGACCCAGCGCCTGCCGGGCGATTACGTCATCCAGCCGGCGCCGGCGGAGGACAGGTCTGAACCGTACGAGATGGGCGCGATCGAACGCGCGTCTACGCCGCCGGACATGAGTCCATCAGGCGGATTGCTCTCGCCCGAAGAGGAGGGGCCCATCTTTAAGCCTCCAAAGCGGAAGAAGAAAGGGTTCATCCGCCGGTTCGTTACCGCTGTTTTATGGCTGTTGTTGATCAGCGCGGCAGTGATCGTGGGCGCGGCGCGTTTTGCGCCGCAGTTCATCCCGCCCGCGTTGCTCGACACGTTGGAATCGCTTCACCTCCCATTCCTGTTTCCGTCCGCGGTTCAGACGAATATTCCCGCGCCAACCGCAACACCGACCGCCACCGAGCCGGCGGTGGAAGCCACGGCAACGGTTCAATCCACCTTCACGCACACTCCCACAAAACTCCCCACCGCAACGCTGAACCCGACCAGCACCCCCACGGTCGATCCCTCGTCGCTTGGCGAGCCAACCCAAATTGGCGGAACGATCGGGCAGGTCGCCTTCGCATCCGCGCGGTTAGGGATTCCACAAATCTTTATCATCAACACCGATGGCTCAGACCCCGTCCAACTCACGAACCTTGAACTAGGCGCGTGCCAGCCATCATGGTCGCCGGATGGGGCGCGGTTGGCGTTCATTTCCCCATGCCGCGCGCGCGGTGAAGTGCATGAAAACATCTACTCTGACGCGGGGATCTATCTCATTAATGCCGATGGAAGCGGATTGGCGCCCCTCACCGAGACTCTCGGAGCAAACTTCGACCCTGCCTGGTCGCCCGATGGGACGCGCATCGCGTTCACGTCCAACCGCGATGGGCGAAACGAAATTTACACGCTGGAGATCGCCAGCGGTCAGGTGACCCGGCTCACTACATCGGATGGCAGTATCGAAAGCGCGCAACCTTCCTGGTCGCGCGATGGCAGGATGATCGTCTACACCGTCAAACGTTTCGACGCCTACCAAGTCTGGGCAATGTCTGCCAATGGCGAAGACAAGGCGCAGTTGGTCCGCAGTGGACAACAGTTGTGGGATTATTTGCCGTTCTGGTCTCTGGACGGTTCCACCGTGTTTTTTAACCAGCGGAACCTCGCCCCAACGCGCCCGTGGTTGATGAGCATTCCGTTCGCGGGGCATGATACCCTGACCCCAACTAAGCTGGCGTTGCCAACGCCAATTGAGGATGTGGAATTTTCGCCGGATGGATTATGGATCATCTTTGAAAGTTCGAGCGGCGACGGCAACCGAGACATTTATTATTCCACAGTGAGCGGCGGCGACCGCATGCGTCTCACCGACGATCCCGAAGTGGATTTCGACCCAACCTGGCGACCGGTTACTGGTCAATAACCCTTCGCGTTGCAAATCGAAACAATGCCTGCCTCTAATTAACTACAGAGTGCTTTTGGACGCAGACCCTTGCACCGCCCGCAAGGGCAGGTGTAAACGTTGACCCACGCTGATTCAAAAGAATGCAAATCCGCGTTTTCTGCGTGAACAGCGTCCCGATTTTTATAGTGTAAGGTAATCTGTGCCTGCCTTTCTGAACGGCAGGCATTTTCTTATACACTTCTTATTGACTTCCCTTTTTGCCTCGTTTATCATTCATGTCACAAAGAATAGCACTCTCAAATCGAGAGTGCTAATCATGTAAAGCCATGGTCGAACTCACCGAACGCCAAAAGACGTTGCTTCTATTAATAATCCGCGATCACATCGAATCGGCCGAGCCGATCGGTTCGAAGCGGCTGGTCGAGAATTATCGCCTCGATTATTCGCCCGCCACGATCCGCAACGAAATGTCCGCGCTGACCGAGATGGGATATTTGCGCCAGCCTCACACCTCCGCGGGGCGCGTGCCCACCGAAGAAGGTTATCGCTACTTCGTCAGCCAGATGATGCCGAACGCCGAATTGCCCGAGGCGGTGCAACACACCATCTCGCATCAATTCCACCAATCGCGCGCCGACATGGATCAGTGGATGACGCTCGCCGCTTCGATCCTCGCGCATCAATCGCAGGGCGTTTCGGTCATAACCGCGCCGCACGCCGAGCAATCGCGCTTCAAACACGTGGAATTAATTTCCACGCAGGGACGCCAAGTGCTGATGGTGCTTGTCCTCGTCGGAGGGGAAGTGAGTCAGCAGATTCTGACTTTGGCGGAACCTGTGACTCAGGAGCGACTCAGCCAGACCGCCACGCGTCTTAACGCCCTTCTGGCTGGTCTCGCCGTGGACAATATCTCTGCCCTTGCGACTCCTTCCGACGCGCTCGATCAGGATATCCTCACCCTCATTCGGCAGGATGTGCGCCGCACCGCTGAAAGTAGTTCAGGTGAAATTTATACCGACGGCTTGACCAACGTTTTATCCGAACCTGAATTTGCCGAGTCGGATGAAGCGCGGCGGGCGTTGAAAATTTTTGAAGAGCGATCCACGTTACGCGACCTGCTTGCCCGCACAACAACCAACACCAACATCGGCGGCTTGCAAGTGTTGATCGGCGGCGAAGGCGAATGGGAAGAACTGCGTCAATGCTCGATGGTCATCGCGCGATACGGAGTCCCCGGCATGGCAACAGGGACGTTGGGCGTGTTAGGTCCCATGCGCATGTCGTACACGAAGACGATTCCGACGGTGAGATATGTCGCGGGCTTGTTGAGCGATCTGGTGAATGACACCATTGCAGGTGAATAAGAGTCTATCCAAAACAGGAGCGCGGACTTAAGTCTGCGCTCCGAAGTACTCCGAAATAAACATAAAGAGAGTGAAAGCATGACGAATAAGAAGAACCACAAACACGAAACGCACGAGATCAAGATCGAAGCGGCGGAAATGCCCGAAGCGGAGAATCAGCCGCAAGGGGATGTCGAAGCGTTGAAGCGTCAACTCGAAGATGCGGAAGCGAAACTCGCCGAAAGCGTCGAAGGCTGGCAACGTTCGCAGGCGGATTTCCAAAATTACAGAAAGCGCGTCGAGCGCGATAACGAAATGACGTTTCTCTCGATGAAGAGCGACATCGTCAAGAAAATGTTGCCTGTTCTCGATGATCTGGAACGCGCTCTGCAAAACCGTCCCGCCGACGATGCGTGGGCGAGCGGCATCGAATTGATCGCGCGCAAGTTGCAAAATATTTTAGATGTGGAAGGCATCAAGCGCATTGAGGCAACAGGCGCGGAGTTTGATCCGAGATTCCACGAAGCGATCTCGCATGAGCATAACGAAGATTTTGAAAGCGGTCATGTGATCGAAGTGGTGCAAAACGGATACATGCTCGGCGAGCGCGTGATACGTCCCGCGTTGGTGCGGGTGGCGCAGTAAAAATCATACTGCGTACTGCGTATTACGCAATACGCAGTGGATGTTTGTAATGCGACATTTATGTCGCTTTTGAGTTGCACCAGGGTAAGGGCGACATAAATGTCGCGGTACGAAACACGAATCATAGGAGAACTTTTTACATGGCAAAAATTATCGGTATTGATCTTGGCACGACAAACTCCGTTGCGGCGGTGATGCAGGGCGGGGAGCCTGTGGTGATCCCGTCGGCGGAGGGCGAGCGACTCGTCCCGTCGGTGGTGGCGGTGAATAAAAATGGCGAGCGGTTGGTGGGGCGCGTGGCACGCAATCAGGCGATCACGAATCCGCAGAACACAATTTTTTCGGTGAAGCGTTTCATGGGGCGTAAGTCTGACGACCCCGAAGTGGAACGCACGCGGAAGCGCGTGCCGTATGCGGTGAACGGCGCGGACAACGGCGACGTGCGCGTGCAACTTGGCGAGAAAGAATATTCGGCTCCTGAAGTGTCGGCGATGATCCTCGGCAAGATCAAGCGCGATGCAGAGGCATATCTCGGCGAAACCATCACGCAGGCGGTCATTACTGTCCCCGCGTATTTTAACGATGCGCAACGCAACGCCACCAAAGACGCGGGCAAGATCGCGGGACTCGAAGTCCTGCGAATCATCAACGAGCCGACGGCTTCATCGCTGGCGTATGGACTCGACAAAAAGAAAAATGAAATTATCGCGGTCTACGATCTCGGCGGCGGCACATTCGACATTTCGATCCTCGATGTGGGCGACGGCGTGTTCCAAGTCCGCGCGACGAGCGGCGACACGTTCCTCGGCGGCGACGACTTCGACCTCCGCATCATGGATCATCTTATCGAGCAATTCAAAAAAGACAGCGGCATTGATCTGCACAACGACCGTCAGGCATTGCAGAGATTGAAGGAAGCATCCGAAAAAGCGAAGATCGAACTTTCGACGACGATGCAAACGGAAATCAACCTGCCGTATCTGACCGCCGACGCGACTGGACCGAAACATTTGGTGATGACCCTCACCCGCGCCAAACTCGAACAACTGACAGCCGATCTTGTTGACCGTACGATTGCCCCGCTCAAACAAGCCTTGTCCGATGCGGGATTGCAAGCGAGTCAAGTGAATGAAGTGGTGATGGTGGGCGGCATGACGCGTATGCCTGCTGTGCAAGAACGCGTCCGCGCTTTCTTCGGCAAGGAACCTCATAAAGGTGTGAACCCCGATGAAGTTGTTGCGGTCGGCGCGGCAATTCAAGCGGGCGTGCTGGGCGGCGAAGTGAAAGATATTTTGTTGCTGGATGTAGCCCCGCTCTCGCTCGCCATCGAGACGTTGGGCGGAGTCGCCACAACTCAAATTGAACGCAACACGACGATTCCGACTCGCAAGAGTCAGGTGTTCTCGACTGCAACCGACAGCCAGACGCAAGTTGAGATTCATGTTCTGCAAGGCGAGCGCCCGATGGCGGCGGATAACAAGTCGCTGGGCAAGTTCATTCTCGATGGGATTCCTCCCGCGCCGCGCGGTGTTCCGCAGATCGAAGTGACGTTCGATGTGGACGCGAACGGTATCCTCAAAGTCAGCGCGCAGGATAAGGCAACGGGACGCTCACAACACATCACGATCACGGCTTCGTCTGGTTTATCGGACGCGGAAGTGGAACAGATGAAGAAAGACGCTGAATCTCACGCGGAAGAAGATCGCAAACGCAAAGATTTGATCGAAGCGCGCAATCATGCCGATAACACCGTCTACGCGGCGGAGAAGGCATTGCGCGAGTTCGGCGAGAAAGTCCCTGCTGAGGTCAAAACGGAGATCGAGACGAACGTCGCTGCGGTGAAGAAAGCCGCAGAAGGTGAAGATGTGTCGGCGATCAAATCTGCCACAGACGCGCTAGGGCAAGTGATTCAAAAGATTGGCGCCAGCGTCTACGAGCAGAATCAGGCCGCGGGTGGGGGAGAGGCGGGCTCTACATCCAGTGAGAATCCTGATGTGGTTGAAGGGGAAGTAAAGGAATAGGAAAGTCGAGAATTAGAGGATTGGAGAATTCTCTAATCCTCTAATTCTCTACTCCTCTTGGTTTATGTCTAACGATTATTACGAAACCCTGGGCGTGGGACGGAGCGCGAGCGATGACGAGATCAAAGGCGCGTTCCGTAAGCTCGCGCGTCAGTATCATCCCGATGTGAACAAAGAGCCGAACGCCGAGGAGAAGTTCAAAGAGATCAACGAGGCGTATGGCGTGCTTTCGGATTCGGATAAGCGCGCGCGTTACGATCGCTTCGGCAAAGCGGGGCTGGGCAACTCGGGCGGCTTCCACGATTACACGTCGGACTTCGGCGATATTTTTGAGGACTTGTTCCGCGGATTCGGATTCTCGACAGGTGGCGGGCGTTCGCGTCGGTCGCCGAGGCGCGGGCGCGATCTGCAAATGCAGATTACGTTGACGTTCGAAGAGTCTGTGTTTGGCGTGGAGAAAGAGATCGAATTCCAGCGCGAAGAAACTTGTTCGCATTGCAACGGCAACGGCGCGGAGCCTGGCACGTCGCCTGTGAAGTGCGCCACTTGTAACGGTCAAGGCGAAGTGCGGACTGTGCGGCAAACGTTTTTGGGTCAGATGGTGCAATCGTCTACTTGCCCGACGTGTAACGGACGCGGTGAGACGATCTCATCTCCGTGCAAAACTTGTCGCGGGAGCGGATTGGAACGCAAGAAGGTAAAGAAGAAGGTGCAAATCCCTGCGGGTGTGGATGCGACTATGCAAATCCGTTTAACGGGGGAAGGCAATCCTGGTGAGAATGGCGGACCGAACGGAACCGTGTATCTGATGCTGGATGTGAAGCCGCACAAGTTTTTCAAACGCCGCGAGAATGACATTTTGTTGAATCTCGATATCAACGTGGCGCAGGCGGTCTTGGGCGCGGAAATTGAAGTGCCGACGATTGACGGCGAAGAGAAGTTGAAAATCCCCGCTGGGACGCAACCCGGCAAAGTATTTCACTTGCGAAATAAAGGCGTGCCGCATGTGCGCCGAAGCGGACGCGGCGACCAGTTGGTGCTGGTCAATGTGGCGGTGCCAACCAAGTTGACGAAAGAGCAACGCGAGTTGTTCGAGAAGTTGGCAGAGAGTTTGGGGACGACGGTCAAGCCGCAAGAAAAAGGATTCTTGGATTGGTTGAATGAGGCGTTGGGGGGGTGATGGGGAGAGGAATGGAGAATTAGAGAATTGGGGTTAGAGACTGGAGACTGGTAAATGGTAATTGACGAGTGGACGTAATGACATGATGGGGACGTATGTTATACTGACTCGCGCTATACCATGAGGTTAATGAACGAATGAGTTTGACGAAAAAAAATGGCTGGATATCGTTTTTGTTTTTCATCGGGGCATTGAGCGCGTGTGTGCCATTGGCGGTGTATGCGTGGTTGGGGACATTTTCGCGCTATCTCGCTGATGATTATTGCGCGTCCACATATTTATATTCATCGCAAAATATTGTGGAAGCCACACTGCGGGCGTATTCGTTGTGGGGGAACAGTTACTCGCGTTTGATGTTTTCGCAATTGATCGAGTTGGGCGGCGTGAACGGCATCCGCGTGATGGCGGGCGTGGAACTTGTGATCTGGGCGCTGTTGCTCGCGTGGATGTTCGTCGAGTTGGGAAAACTTTTGCGGGTTCAGATACCGAAAGCGGGATACGTGTGGCTGGCGTGCATGGCGATCGCGTTGAGTTTGTATCAAACATCCGCGTTGTATCAGGTTTTATTTTGGCGCACGGGATTGATTCCCTATTCATTGCCGCTGTTGTGGTTCATCGGCATCGCGGCGTTTTTTCTGGGTTATGTCGAAAAGCCATACGAGAAATCGCGCGCCGTTCGGTTTGGAATCCTGTTTACCATTTTGATCTTCTTCGCAGGCGGATTGAGCGAAACGACATCGGGCATGTTGGTGGGAATCATGTTCGTCGCGGTCGCGCTCGTCTGGTGGACGAAGCGGCTCCATCAACGCCGCGACGTGCTGACGTTTCTCATCGTTGGTTTGCTCACTGCGATCATCGCCATCTCGATCACGGCGGCGTCGCCAGGGACGTCGAACCGTTTGGGCAGGATCATGCGCCAAGAACCAATCTACAATCCCATCGAACTGGCTGGCGATGTGATCCTTTATACGTCGCAGTTTCTTTTGGAAACAACTAAATCGTACCCGACGTTGATTGTTGTCGCGCTGGCGGTGTCATTTGGCGTTGTGTATCTCGCGCTTACAACAAGCCAGAAAGAATTATCGCCTATTCAAACATCGTATTTGTGGACGGCGTTGCTGATCATCCCAATTGTCATTTTCATCGTCATCGGATTCAGTTATGCACCCAGCGCGTTCGTGCGGACGTTCCCTGCGGCGCGCGCGCGATACGCATCCCATTTCGTGTTCATGCTTGGGTTGTTGATCGAAGGCGGCGTGTTTGGAATTTTGATGACGCAGGCGCATTCGGTCGTTCAATTGAAGTGGGTGAAAGTCGCCGTCGCGCTTTTGCTGGTCGCGTTGATCGTTCATCCGATCCGCTCGGCGCCGAGGGTGTATGCGCTTCATTATGAATATCAAAAATTTGCGCAACAATGGGATGAACGCGACGCGCTCATTCAACAAGCCGTTGCGAATGGCGAGACCGATCTCGTCGTCGTGCAATTGGACGCGCCTGGCGGCGTCGGCGAATACAAAGGCAACCCGCGAGATTGGATCAATCGGTGCGTGGCGCGGTTCTACGGTTTGAATTCGATCATCGCACCTTGAAGTCCATGAAAACCGATTTGCAAGCCTCAACCACTCAACCCATCCTCGTCACAGGCGCGCATCGCAGCGGCACCACGTGGGTTGGCAAAATGCTCGCAGGTTCGCAAGTTGCGTACATCAGCGAGCCGTTGAATGTGTTGCATCGTCCTGGCGTGTTGTGCGCGAAGGTGAAGCATTGGTATCAATACGTCTGCGACGACAACGAAGCCGAGTATCTCGCGCCGTTCGAGGAACTGCTCGATTATCGTTATCACACATGGAGCGAGATCAAGTCGCTTCGTTCACTCAAAGATTTTTTACGCATGGGGCGCGATTTCAAAATTTTTTACGACGCGCTCGAACACGGTCAACGCGCCTTGCTCAAAGATCCGTTCGCGGTCTTTTCGATGCCGTGGTTCGCAAAGCGATTCGATTTCAACATCGTCGTCACGGTTCGTCACCCCGCCGCGTTCGCCAGCAGTCTCAAACGCCTCAGCTGGAATTTCGATTTCAACGACCTGCTCGACCAACCTCTGCTGATGCGCGATCATCTTGAACCATATCGCGAACAAATGCAAGCCATCAAAGCGGATGATGTCATCGGTCAAGCCAGTTTGTTGTGGACGATGATCTACCGCACGGTTCATTCGCAGGGACGGCTGAATCGGCATCTCATCATCGTTCGCCACGAAGACCTCTCGCGCGATCCCGTCAACGGCTTCCGCGACCTATACGCCGCGCTGGGCTTGGACTTCACACCTCATGCCGAAAATAAAATTTTGAATTCAAGCAGTTCCGACAACCCGACCGAACTCTCGCGCCGCAAAACTCACTCCGTGAAAATGGACAGTCGCGCCAGCGTGGACAATTGGAGATCGAAACTATCTCCTGACGAAATAAACCGCATCCGCGAGATCACCGAAGACTCTGCACAATTGTTTTACCCCGACATCAACTGGTAACTCAATTACCAATTACTGTTCACTGATCACTAATAACTGCTAACTTTCTCACCCAATGACCACCCCAAAACCTCTCCCCATCGTCTCCATCATCACTCCCTCCTTTAACCAAGCGCGCTACATCGAAGCGACGGTCCAGTCCGTGCTGGCGCAGGATTATCCGCGCATCGAATACATCATCGTGGATGGCGCGTCCACGGATGGGACGGTTGACATCCTCAAAAAATTTGAAGGGCGAATCGCCTCGTGGGTGAGCGAACCAGATAAAGGTCAGACCGACGCGATCAACAAGGGGTTCGCGCGCGCGAAGGGCGACATCCTTGCGTGGATCAATTCCGATGACACGTATGAGGCGGGCGCGGTCGGCGCGGCGGTGAAATTTTTGCAGGGACATCCCGACGTGGGCATGGTCTACGGCGATTGCAACTTCATCAACGAAAGCGGACGCGTGATCGGCAAATTCAACTCGGCGCAAACGGATGAACGCCTGCTGAGGCAGGGATACGTTCACATCCCGCAACAGACTGCGTTCTTCCGCGCGGACTTGTGGCGGCAGGTCGGTCCGCTCGACCCGTCGTTTTATTTCGCGATGGATTATGATCTGTGGACGCGTCTCGCGGCGCGTTCGCGGATACAATATGTGCCGCAGACGTGGGCGAATTTCCGCTTGCACACCTCTGGCAAAACCATCGTCGCCGATGACCGCTGTTGGCCCGAAATGGTCCGTGTGCATTACCGCGATGGCGGCTCGTTCTTTTCAACCATCGTGGCAAAATACTATATCCGTAAACTCATCGCCCCGATCTGGAATTGGCGGCGGCGAAGGATGCTAAAAGATTCAACACAAACCCCGCAAGAGCATCGGGGCAGGTGACACGAAGTACACAAAGTTTAAAAGGCTGAAGGTAGAACTTTTCTGCAAAGACAGTCTCTAATCTCCAGTCTCTAATCTCTAATTCTCTAATTCTCAATTACCATTTACCAATTACCATGCACCTCTTCTCTCCCCCCTCCCTCAACGACCTGATTCGATTACTCAAAGCCTGGCGCTTTTGGGTTCTCGGCGCGATCCTCGGCGCGGCGATCGGCGCGGCGGTTTATTACGTCGCGCCTCCGCCGTATCGCGCGCGTGCAACGGTGGTTGTGGATTTCAATTTGGAAGCGGCGTTCCCGCAAGACACAGACCGTCAATATTTCTACTATCTCGAACGCGAGACTCGCAAACTGGAAGAGATTGCATATTCTGATAGTGTGATGAATCAACTATCTTCCGAGTTTGGGATTCCTGTTGATGAATTACGCGGCGGAAAATTGGAGTTGAGTCAACCCGCGGAGGGCGGCTGGCATTTCTATGCAACGGACGAAACCGTGCGACAAGCGGTGGGGATCGCATCCACGTGGGCGCGGTTGTTTACCGATGAAGTGAACAAGAAAGCCGCCGCTTCCGATGGATTGAATCCGTTCATTCGCGCGGATATGGCTCAGGTGGAGAATTTACCCTCCGAGCGAAGTTTGTCACTAAGCACATATTTATTGATTGGTGCAATTGGCTTCCTTGCCGTGAGCGCGTTTGGGGTTTTGTTTTTTGGCAAAGCAAAATGAAGATTCACGTACCGCGACATTTATGTCGCACTTTTCGAGCTACCATTAAATGGGTAACACGTAGCGACGACTTCAGTCGTCCCATTGCGGCAAAAGCGACTTTTGCTCTTTTTCAAATTGATCGAGCAATAAACCTAACCACTGAGACACGGCGACACAGAGAAAAAATGATTAAAAACTCCGTGACTCAGTGTCTCCGTGGTTCAAATCGGAGCGGAAGGATTGCTCGGTTTAATTGTGATTCTGCAATATGTCGCATTTGCGCTTATGGCGACATAAATGTCGCAGTACGCGCGGGGGCATTATGTCAAAGTTGACGCGCTTCCTGTGGGGCGCGGCGTTGATGGCGTTGCCTGTCACGAGTTTTCGTTACTTCCCAGGCATGGGCGAGGGGACACTTGTCCGTCCGCTGGCGTTTTACCCGATTGCGTTGTTGTTGCCGTTGCTCATCGTTCAATGGATTCGCGGCAAAACAGCTTTCCCACGCGCGGGGGCGTTGACTCCGCTGGCGGGGTTTGTGCTGGTCGTTTTGGTGGCGAGCAGTTTCGGGGCGTGGCTCGATCCGATTCCCTTGCGAGGGCAGGAATATTTCGGGCGTGTCATCCGCGCGTGGGCGACGCTGGTCATCGGCATATCCTTTTTCATCGCCGCCGTGTGGATGAATCGCAACGAAGACGACTTGAAATTTTCGGTGAGATGGATTCTCGCTGGCTTCGCGTTGGACGTGGCATGGAGCGGCGTGCAGGCGCTCGCGTTTTACACACCGATCCTTCCGAAGGTGACGGTCACGCACTGGCAACTCGCCTTCTCGATGCGCGAACTGGTGAAGACGAATCGAGTCTCTGGCATGGCGTACGAGCCCGCGTGGCTCGCGGGGCAGATCGCAACCGTCTATTTGCCGTGGCTGTTCGCGTCATTGCTCACGGGTGTGCGCGTCACGCGCTTTAAGTGGCTTGAAATTATTTTGTTGGGATTCGCAGGTCTATTAATTCTCGCTACCTACTCACGCGGCGGATTACTCACCGCAGGCGCGGCAACCGCGTTGACTTTTTTACTCGTCGGTCGCGCCGAACTTCGCTCCACGTGGACATGGTTTGTTTCAAAAAGTTTAATTTTACGCGCTGGGGTTTTGACTCTCGCAATCGGTGCGATCCTCGGCGCAGGATTGTTCCTCGCTCAAAAGGGATACATCGCGCGTATGTTTGAATCGGATGCGGAGAGCGTGGAGGAGTTCGTCGTAGAAAATTCAGCGGGTGCGCGCTCGGCGTATCTGGTCAGCGCGATGGGCGTGTATGAGGAGAGTCCCGTGTTGGGCGTGGGTTTGGGCGCGAGCGGATTGTACATGTACGATCATCTCCCCGATTGGTCGTTGACGGTCGTGCCTGAAATTGCGAAACAACTCAACCCTGAAAGTAAACTCTATCCGAACCCCAAAAATATGTACGCGCGTTTGCTCGCCGAAACAGGATTGATAGGCTTCGTTCTATTCATCGCGTTTTTATTTTCACTGCTCGCCGATTCGTTGACCGCGCTACAACATAAAAATTCATACGCGCGTTTTCTCGGCATCGCGGGCTTGTTCTCGTGGATCGCCATTGCCATCTATAATGCCACGCAAGATTCATTCGCCACTCCGAATCTTTGGGTCAACCTCGGAATTCTTGCGGGTGTGATGGCGTATGCGTTAGAATCGAATCACTTGCTCCCAACGCCGTCCTCGGCGGCTGAGCAGTTGGAGTCACAATGATCGTCCTTTCCGTTGGTATGCCGCGCGCGGGTTCGGGTTGGCACTACAACCTCATCCACGACCTGATGAAGACCACAGGTTGCGCCGACGCGCGCGACATCCGCGAAAAATATAAACTGCAAAAAATATTGACCGAAGTGAATTGCAACATCGGCGTCCTCTCCGCGCGGCGGTTGGGGATGGTGGCGATCCCCGCGTTGATGGGGAACACATTTGTCATCAAAGCACACGCGGGACCCACGACGACGAGCCGCCTCTTTCAACGGGTGGGCTTGCTTCACATCACCTACATTTATCGCGATCCCCGCGACGCCATGCTCTCGGCGTTCGACTTCGGTCAACGCGCGTTACAAAAGGGACGACCCAATGCCTTCTCGCATCTCACCGACTTCGACAAGAGTCTCGCGTTCATCATGGACTACGTCCGCATTTGGGAGAAGTGGACGCGCGAAAAGAATGTGTTGATCGCGCGCTACGAAGACCTGCTCACGAACTATGACAGCGAGGCGACGCGTCTGGTTGAGTTCCTCCGTCTACGGGCGAACCAGCCCGACGTCGAGAAAGTGATCGAGGCTTTTCGTCCCGAAAAAGGCGAGGGGCAACAGGGTCTCCATTTTTTCAAGGGAAGAATCGGCCGCTTCCGCGAATCCTATTCTGCCGAACAACAGGCAATTTTGAAAGAAAAGATGGGCGCGTATCTCGCTCGTATGGGGTATGAGGCGTAGTCGTAAGCCATCTGTAAGACCGGGCGGAAATTGCATTGTTACTTTTCGAGTATCATTGGAAACATGCGTAAATTTGAAACGCCGTATGTGGCAGACTGGTTGGCGGTTTCCCTGCGCTGGGTGACGCTGGTGGGATTGCTCGTATCGTTGGGACTGCGCGACTTGATCAACGCGGTTTCGCTGACCATTGTTCTGTTAATGGCGTTGTGGAATATTGCCATGAGCGTGTTGGTGGGGATGAACTTGCGCGTCCGTTTCCATCGGCACATTGTGCTGGCTGTTGATTTTGCGCTCGCCGCCTTATTTTTCTATTTGCAGGGCGGGCTGGGCAATGCGTCGGTATGGACTGGGTTGTATCCTATTCTCACCGGCGCGGTATATTTTGAGCTCTTGGGGTCGTTGGTGGTGGGCATCTTATTTATCGCGTGGCAGTTGTTTGTTTCGCGCGCGTCTCTCGTTAATGGTTGGACTTTTTCCATTTCAAATGGATTGACGCTCACTGTGTTGTTCACGCTGGTGTGCGGGGCGGGGGGGCAGATGTTGATGAGGCGTTTACGCTTCCAACGCCGCACCCGGTTGGATGCGGAGGAGCGGCGCAGTAACATGGAAAGCGAACGTCTCCGCGCCATCTATGAATTGACCTCCACGCTGACAGCCACGCTGAGTTACAAGCGCGTGCTCGATTCTGCTCTTGATCTGGGGTACTCTGCGTTGAATCCCACTGCCGATCCCGATGAGCCTGAACTGGATGAGCGGCTGGTGAGCGCCGTTTATTTATTCCGCGGGAATGAATTGCGCGTCGGTTCGGCGCGGCGATATACGAACGCGGATATGCGCGTCAGCCTGCACGGCAACGAGGGCATCCTCAAGAAAATTTTCGACGACGGCGAGCCGCTTCTTTCCACCGACGTGGGGTATGATCCCGAACTCGGACGCATCATTGCCTTGCGGTCCTGCACTGCCGCGTATTGTTTCCCTCTCCGCAGTGGGTTCAATATGTATGGCATGATGCTCTTTGCCCACCCCGACCAGAATTATTTCACGATGGAACGTCGCGGCTTGCTCGATATCATCGGCAGGCAGGCGGTGATCGCGGTGCAGAACGCGCGCCTGTATCAAGACCTTGTGGAAGAAAAAGAGCGCATGGTCGAGGTGCAAGAGGAGACGCGCAAAAAACTGGCGCGCGACCTGCACGATGGACCGACGCAATCCGTTGCGGCGATGGCGATGCGGATCAATATCGCCCGGCGCATGATGACGAAGAATGTCGACGAAGCGACGGATGAGTTAAAGAAGATCGAGGAGTTGGCGCATCGCACCACCAAGGAGATCCGCCACATGCTATTTACGCTTCGACCGCTCATTCTTGAGTCGCAGGGGCTGACCGCCGCGCTCGAAGCGATGGCGGAAAAAATGCGCGAAACGTTTCAACAGAACGTCGTCATCAACGTGGATGAGAAGATGCTCGAAAGCATGGAGATGGGCAAGCAGGGCGTGATCTTCTACATCATCGAAGAGGCAACGAACAACGCGCGCAAGCACGCCAACGCGGTGCACATTTGGGTGAGATTGAGACCTTTTGAAACGGGGATTGCGTTGCTGGAGATCGAAGACGACGGGCTGGGCTTCGATGTGGATGCGGTGAATAGATCATACGATAAGCGCGGCAGTCTGGGCATGGTCAACCTGCGCGAACGGACGGAGTTGGTGAGCGGCTTGCTCAACATCGATTCCGCGCCGGGCAAAGGCGCGAGGATTCAAGTGTACATCCCGCTCACCGAAGAGGCGACGGACCGCCTGCATCACGCGAAGAGGTGAAGTGGGCGGGCGTTAAATAAATTCGCCCATGCCGCGCTTCAAAAACTGACCGTTGCCTGCTTTGCCCATCCACGCATCTCTGTCCACGATTAGCCTTCCTCGCAGGAAAACTTTTTCGGGGTAGCCGATTAATTCCCAATCTTCGTACAAGTTATAGTCCGTGCGTTGATGTGACATGGCGACTCCGTATTTCACTTTCTTTTCGGGGTCCCAGATCACAATGTCGGCGTCTGAGCCTTCGAGCAGGGCGCCTTTGCGTGGATATAGGCCGAAAATTTTCGCGGTGTTGGTAGACATGTACGCGACAAATTGATTTGCAGTGATTTTCCCCGCGCGGACGCCTGTTGTCCATAACACGGGCATACGATCTTGAATACCGGGCAGTCCGTTCGGGATTTTTGTGAAATCATCTTTGCCTAACTCTTTGCCGGGGATGGCGACGGGTTTGCCTTCGTAGATGATCGGTTCCGTTCCATCAAAAAAGAAGGGACAATGATCCGTGCCGACGGTTTGCAGGATTCCTTCGGTCAATCCTTCCCATAGACGCGCGTTGTCATCTTTCGTTCGCATCGGCGGGGAGCAGATCCATTTCGCGCCGTCGGGTTGACGCAAGTTATCCATCGTGAAAAATAAATATTGCGGACAGGTCTCGCCCATCACTTTGACGCCGTGTTCGCGGGCATACTTGAGCATGTCCACTTCGCCGCCTGCGTTCATGTGGACGATGTAGACCGGCGTGTCGGCTTGTTGCGCCATCGCCGCCATGCGGAAGGTCGCTTCCACCGCGCCCCACGCGGGGCGAGTCAACGCGTGCCATTCGGTAGTTGTGTGTCCATTCGCCAATGCTTGCGCGACAAGCGTTTCGATCACGTCGCCGTTTTCGCAGTGCGCCATGACGAGCATTCCGTTGTCCCTGGCAATTTGCAAAGCTTTGAAGATACTGCCATCGTCGAGGCGCAATCGTCCATTGTAGGCGGTGAATACTTTGAGGGTTTGGATTCCCATCTCGCGCAGGGATGGAATCTGTTTGGCGATGTTCTCGTTGAATTGCGTGAGGTTCATGTGGAAGGAATAATCAATGGCGGCTTTTTGGGCTTTTTCGAGCCAGAGGTTGATTGAGTATTTGAAATTGTATTCTCCCTCACCCCTAACCCCTCTCCCGCTGGGAGAGGGGGATTCTGCGAGCGGAACAAAATCCATTGCGGTTGTCGTTCCGCCGAATGCGGCGGCTTTGTGACCGGTGTAATGATCGTCGGAGGAGACGGTGCCGAACATGGGCAGGTCGAGGTGGACGTGCGGGTCCACGCCGCCGGGGAGAATCAGCTTGCCCGACGCGTCAATCGTCAACGCCGAATCAGCCTCAATCGTCGGAGCGACGCGCTGAATCTTTTCATCCTGAATCAAGATATCGGCTTGAAACGTTTTTTCGGCGGTGACGAGAGTCCCATTCTTAATCAATGTCGCCATACGATTCCTGCGCTTCTTTGATTCCCAACAACGCGAGCAACACATCGGGAGGAATGTCCGTTTCGGGGAGGTCAACTTTGTAGAGTTGTTCGTTCTCGGCGCGTTCGCGCAGACTCTTCCAGAGCAGGTCGCGCTCTTCGCTTTGGACGACGAGGTCGTTGAGCAGTTTTGCGTTGAGCAAATATTCGCCCGTTGTGTAGAGGAACGTGAGACGCTTCCATTTGTCGGAATGGATGGGGTCGTTCAATTTCTCCAGTCCGCCGAGTTGAATTTTGAAATACTCCTCTTTCGCGCGCGGATGATGCGCTTCCTCTTTGAGCAGTTCGCCGCGCGTGGTCAGTTCGTGTCCTTTTACTTGGGCGATGAATTCGATCTGTCCGCTGTGATCGCCGAATGCTGAAGGTTGATAAAAGGCGAGATAATCCACCGCGACAACTTTCGGCGCGGTGCGAAGCGGGATACGATACCAGCCGAGCAGACGCGCAATTTCAAGGTCGCGGGGGGTTGGGAGGAGGCAGACGAGGATGAGGGAGGTGGGTTGAAGCACAAAATAATTATACGCCAGCGAGAGTTTCCGATGTCTTTCAATTATTGTTGTTTTCTTGAGCGTGTTTCTCGATGATTGGTTGTGCTGGATGAGGCTATAATTGACGACAACCTATGAAGGCTTCCGCTGGTCGCTATCAATGGATGTTTCATCTTACAGTTGCTTGTTTGTTTGGAGCGGCGGTGTTACGGTTATGGATCGAACAGCGCCATAGCCCCGGGGCGGGCGTGATGGCTGTTTTCCTGACGCTGTGGATGATCTTATTCATTGGCGAGGAAATTGTCTCAAAACGTCAGCCCAATTACTTTCCCTATTATTTGATCTTACAATCCTTGTTGTCTTTGATGCTACTTTTCACCGCCGAGTCGGGAGACTATTTTGCGGTCTTGTTTGGCATTCTCAGTATGCAGATCATACTGAGGACGAATATCAAATTTGGTACTGTATGGATTGGATCATTTGCCGTTTTAGTGAGTTTGCCGATGATCAAGACGTACGGTTTATTGGTAGGGATCGTCATTGCGCTAATCTATGCTGGTGGAATTGGACTACTGGCTTCTTATGCTCTGACACTGCGCCAGGTTCAGGATGCGTACGATTACAACCAAGTGTTGCTGGGACAACTTCACGAATCAAATCGGCAGTTGCAAGACTTTGCCCGGCAGAGCCAAAAGCTTGTGGAGGCGCGCGAACGTCATCACCTTGCCCGGGAACTCCACGACACGGTAACGCAGATCGTCTTCGCTATGACTCTTACGACGCGGTCAATTGTATTATTGCTTGATCGGGAATCGACCAAGGTGGGCGCGCAATTAGATCGGTTAAATCAGTTGTCCCAAAGCGCTCTCTCTGAGATGCAAGCGCTGATTTTGCAACTCCGCCCCGGGCCGTTGGAAGAAGGCGGGTTGGTTCTAGCCATCCAGCAACATCTTGCCAGCCGTTATTTGCCGGAGAGTCTGAACGTTTCGTTAGAAGTAGAAGGCGATTTTCCTCTAGACCCATCTGACGAACAGGGGCTTTTTCGCATCATTCAAGAAGCGCTAAATAATATCGTCAAGCATGCCCGGTCGCCTCAAGCGAGAATTCGATTGAACTTGCATAATCCGCCGTCTGTTGAAATTTCCGATCAGGGGCTTGGTTTCGATGTGCAACACGTGTCGAACAGTAACGGGATGGGGCTGGCTTCCATGCGCGAGAGGGCTGATGAGATTGGTTGGAACTTGAGAATTACAGGCTCGCCCGGCGCAGGCACATTGATCCGAATTGAGAAGAAGCAGTTAGGAGGTGAATTGTCATGATGGCGCAGGAAGAAAAAATAAAAGTGCTCATCGTTGACGATCACCAAATCGTTCGCCAAGGGTTGCGCGCTTTTCTGGAATTGCATGAGGATATCATTGTGGTTGGCGAGGCGGGCGATGGACGAACAGCCGTGGAAGCAACGCGCTTGCAACAACCCGACATCGTGTTGATGGATTTGGTTATGCCCAACTTGGACGGAATCGAAGCTACGCGACAAATTACGTCGCTGAGCGATACGATCAAAATCATTGCGTTGACCAGTTTTGCCGATGACGACAAAATCTTTCCCGCGATCCAGGCGGGGGCTTCAAGTTATCTACTTAAAGATATCTCCCCAGACGATCTGATTGGAGCCATACGCGCCGCTTATCGAGGGGAAGCCCGATTGCATCCAAATGTCGTTCGCGCATTGATGGATGCTGCGCGAAATTCTCGGCACGATGACTCTACGAACAAGCCCACTGAGACTGCGACAAATCTTACCGAACGCGAACTCGACGTGACTCGTCTCGTGGCGCAAGGACGGAGTAACCGCGATATTGCCAAAGCATTGTTTATCAGTGAAAAGACCGTTAAAACGCATGTCAGTAACATTCTCGACAAATTGAACCTGAAAGATCGCACGCAATTGGCAATTTACGCCATTAAGCAAGGGCTGGCTTAAAAAGTCTGATTGCGAGGGAGAACCGAATTGCTCGAATGGAAGATCGCATCCTCGCCGCCCCGCTCCAAGCGAATTGTAGTTGTAGCAACCTTTCTGATTTTCACAGCGGAGTTCGCGCAATCAGTGCTGTCCAATAAACGCGCTGAATTGACACCCTGGTATGTTAGCCTGCATGCGGTCTTCCTTGCGCTCTATGTGGCGTTTGTGTGGGTGCCGAACCTGCCTCGAGGATTTTGTCATTTCTACTTTGCAATCCAGTCCCTCATTGTTACCGTTATTTTGGGGCTGAACCCAAACTTCGGCGCTGTTGCGGCGCTATTTGTGTTGTTAACTTTCCAAGCGGCTTCTGTGTTTGCCGATAGAAGCCTCTGGATTTGGGTGGGGATTTTCACCGCCCTGACTGGGTTGCCAATGATGTACTTTCTGGGAACCCTCACTGGTTTGGCGCGCGCTCTGTTACCGATGATGGGTATTTTTATCCTGTCTGCGTATATTACAGCGGGCCGTGAACTTGAGTTTGCTCGCTTGAAAAGCCAAGCCATCATCAATGAGTTGACTGAGATCAATCGCCAGTTGCAAGCATACGTTGCTCAAGTGGAAGAATTGACGGTGATCGACGAGCGCAACCGGTTGGCTCGCGAATTACATAACTCGGTTTCACAAACCATCTTCACCATCGTCCTGACGACGCGGTCTGCCCAGATTTTGATGGAGCGCAACCCCGCCCTCGCGCGTATCTCGCTGGAACAACTCCACGCTCTCTCGCAAAGCGCCCTAACAGATATGCGCAAATTGATATCCCAGTTAAACCCCAAAACGGAATAAATCCATCATCCAGGGACGCATCATTTCGACGGTCATGATAATAACCGTCGAAATGATTATGCGCGCATCTACGGCCAGAGCTGTAGATGCATACAACCCAAGCCCCAGATTTCATTTCCAACGAAAGACCGTTCGGAATTGCGGCGCTTGACCGATGCGTATTCCAGTCGAACATGAAATAATGGGTGTGCTTGACCGGAAGCGTCCAAGTCAACACAAACATCCCATGTTATCGAGCTGGTGAAAGCCGCGTACATTAAGAACGGGAGCGAATAGTTGTTGAATAAGCAAAAGGAATAAGACAATGCAAATGAATCGACTGAATCTTCAAAAAGCTGGGGGGAATGCCGCTCGGATCAATGCGGTATTGGCGATTACCACGCTGATCGTGGCGTTGGGGCTGATCGGACCTACCGCGCTCGCCGATAATGCCTTACTTGCGCAAATAGCAATTACTAACCCAATGCCCTTGATTATTCAGGATGCGCTCAAGTTCATGTCGGCAATTGCGGCGACTGTCTTGATGGTCGCAATGTCCCATCGCTTGCGAAACGAGTCCCCGGTACTGACAACTCTCGCCACTCTATTTGGTTTCCTGGCGGTGATATGCCTGTTCGTCAACACCGGTCTAAGCTTGTTTGCCGTATTGCAAGCATCGCGCTTAACTCAAGGGCAAACGGGTATGTATGAAATTATTGGGGCGCTGGGAATGGCGGTCATCGTTATTAATGGACTATGGTATTTGCTGTTGAATGTGGCGGCATTGAAGACCGGGGGATTGCCAAAGCGGCTAAGTTATCTTGGATTGGTTATAGGCGGATTAAGCCTGTTGCCTCCGCTCGGTATCATTGTATTGCTCCTCAGTATCGTATGGCTAGCGTGGTTGGGAAAAACCTTATCGGCTGACCGTCAATTCTCAATGTGAGAGTGGATTATAAAAGGAGGATCAAATGCAAAGTCCTATTTACCATTACGAAGGGGATGGGTCTCCGATCTCCATTTCGCCAAAACCATATTCACTGGCAGTCTTTCTAATTCTGGCTTTTGGGATCTCATGGGCGGTCTGGGTTCCCGCAGCGCTGGCATCGTATGATTTCATCCGCTTCCAGATTAATCCATTCTTGACCGGCTTGCTGGGCGCTATTGGTCCGTCGTTAGCCGCGCTTATTACGACAGCCGCCTATGATGGGCGGGACGGTTTCCGCGGTCTATTTAAACGCTTGTTGACATGGCGGATCGGACTCCAGTGGTATTTGTTCGCGCTAGCCTGGCCCGTCGTTCTTTCACTGACAAAGACCGGTATTTCAATCTTGCTGGGTAGCCCAATACCAAACTTCTCGCAACCCCCTTTTGTGAATCTGTTTCCAGAGTTATTGAATGCCACCCCTTTGGTGTTTCTACCCGCCTTTTTTCTTCAACAACTGCTGTTTGGAAGTTCGATGGGAGAAGAATTCGGCTGGCGTGGTTTTGCCTTGCCGCGGTTACAGTTCAAAAAAAGCAGTTTGAACGCCAGTCTCCTTTTAGGGTTGATATGGGGGACCTGGCATTTACCCTTATGGTTAACCAAAGGAAATCTTGTTCAAGATGGATTTATCGGATGGCATTTTCTTGAATTAATGGCAACCGCCCTCTTGTTTACCTGGGTTTACAACAACACGCAGGGCAGTCTCTTGCTGGCTCTACTATTTCATGCCTCCATTGGCGTGACTGGGTTGTTTCTTTCCTCAGCCGAGCTTCACCCGTTGATTGGCGCAACCTTGAATTGGGGAATGGCTGGGTTGGTGATTCGCGTATTTGGATACCAACGTTTGGCACGCCAGAACATGGACTTGTCTGCTTTGCAGAGTGGGCTATTGGCAAAGTAGACAGCATGCACTGAGTAGAATCGAAGTGTGGAAAGTGCAGAGCAGATTCTACTCGCAACTTTCCACTTTCCACACTTGATTTTTGGTTGTGCCGAAAAGTTATTGCTTCGTCCCACACTCGGCGCAGAATTTTGCGCCCGCTTCCATTTTTACGCCGCATTTCTTGCAGAATTTTTCGGCGGCGAGAGGTTTGCCGCACTCCTGACAGAATTTTCCTCCGCCCGCTTTCGCGCCGCAGTGCGGACAAGTCGTTACGATGGTTTGTTTGAAGGTGTCGGCGGAAACGTAATCCACGGTGTTGGCTTTTTCTTGCGCGTCGCGTATCGCGGCTTGCACTTGAATGGACGACATCTCTTCCTGCATATCGGGGGCGCAGTCTTTGCAAAGCGTTCGTTGATCGTTCCAGCAATCGTCATCCACCCATTTGCCGCACCGTTTGCATTTGTGGAAATGCGGCTTGGCTTCCTCCACCGCGTCGGCAAACGCGTTATCGTGCGCCTTTTCCCATCCCGCCGAACGGACTCCGCGCGCCACGTTTGCGGCTTTCCCAAGGACGCCGCCAAAAAGGTTGCTCGCGGCATCTAATACGTTTGTCGCGGTTCCCATCGCCGAGGCTTGGAACTCGGTCTGGTAGCCGTTGCCGCAACGGTCACAGAAGAACTCGAACTGGAATCCCGCGTCCGTGCTTAGGTCGCGATAGTTTCGGGTGAATTGAATGAGAGTCATGGGTTAACCTCCGTGGAAAGATTATTTTGATTGTAGCACAGAGAGAAAAATTGACAGTCACCTTGAAGGTGACTGTCAATTGATTAGATAATCCCAACTTCTTTATTGAACTCAACGATCAACTCATCAATTTCATCGGCTTGCGTTTGCACGTCGGTCCAATAATTCGGCTCGTACCATTGCTTTTGGATTTCGTCATACGTGCGCCCCTGTTGCTCGACCCAGGTATAGTATTTGAGATTGTGCACGCGGCGGCGGTCGGTGTAACGGAGTTCGAGCATGTTGTCGGTCGATTCGCCTTGCAGGTAGCGGGCAAAGTCGGCGGCGGCGGAACGCTCGTTGTATTCGCCAAATTCCTGATGCATTTCATGCAGACGCGAGCGATACAACTCCATCGAGTCGGTGAGGATGGTGATCATCACATCGTTCTCGTCCATTTCGTAATACTTCGCGGTTTTGATACACGATAAAACATTCGAGATTCCAGAAAAGCCAAGTAAATCGAGATTGGAGACTAGAGATTCGGGCACACCTTGTTCGACGAGATATTGCCGTCCCGATTCTTCATTGAACAAGCGCGCAAGATTCACAACAGCGTTATCGTCAATCGCGGTGACGACATCCGTATTCTTGACATTATGAACCCACGGCACATGCTTGTCACCGATGCCTTCGATGCGATGCGCGCCGAATCCGTTTTCGAGAAGCGTGGGGCATTGCAACGCCTCACTCGCGACGATCTTTGAATCGGGGAATAATTTTTTCATGTAATCGCCGCTGGCAATCGTCCCTGCCGAACCCGTCGCAGACGCCATGCCGCGATACCGTCCGTGCTTGCCAGCCACCTGATTGAAGACCTCTTCCATCGCGTGCCCCGTCACTTCAAAGTGCCACAAGTAATTGCCAAACTCTTCGAATTGATTGAAGATCATCAAATCCTGTCCCGACTTTTTCAACTCCCAGCATTTATCGAAGATTTCTTTGACGTTCGATTCGGACCCGGGGGTTTTGATCGTCTCGCCTGCGACTTTCGCGAGCCATTCGAATCTCTCCTTCGACATCCCTTCGGGCAGAATCGCAATGGACTCGCATCCCAACAACGCGGAGTCATACGCGCCGCCGCGACAGTAATTCCCTGTGGAGGGCCAGACCGCTTTCTGAGTCGTCGGGTCAAATTGGCCTGTGACCAGTCTCGGCACGAGACAGCTGAACGCCGCCCCGACTTTGTGCGCTCCCGTCGGGAACCACTTCCCCACGATGGCGATGATGCGGGCAGGGACTCCCGTCAGCGCCGACGGAAGCTCGAGGAAGTTGACTCCGCCAAACGTCCCGCCTGAAGCGGTGGGTTGGTTGTGCCAGTTAATCCGAAAGAGGTTACGCGGATGAATATCCCAGAGTCCGATGCCTTTCAACTCATCCTTCACTTTCGCGGGAATCTTCGACGGGTCTTTCATCTGTGCATACGTGGGGATGACGATGTTCTTTTCTTTGGCGCGTTGGATGGCGCGCGCGCGGCGGGTTTTATCAACGGTCAGATCAATGGTAGTCATTTTGTCACTCCTGGGAAATATCGTTTAGCAAATGAATTATACTCGCCGAGCATAAGGAGACGAAAATGAAACAGACATCGGCAGGCGCGCTTTCGGGTTGTCTTGTGTGGGTTATTGCGTTCGTGGTCATCAGCATGTGTATTTTCCCCGTTTCGATGATCGTCGGCGTATCCACGTCTGTGACAGATTTTGCGATGGAGACGGTCGCGCCATTGATCTGCCCCGAGGGCACATCGGCTCAATCGCGTTCTTACGCAACGACAACAACCGATGAGTTCGGCAATTCAGAGCCGAGCACCGCGTATGTGATGCAGTGCGTGGATTCGAACGGCGATGTTGTGATGGAAGATCCTGTTACTTATGCATTCTTGTGGACGGGCGCGATCGCTGGGATTGGATTGATCCTTGCAGGAGTTCTTGCGTTCGTCTTTGCCGCGCCTGCGGGTGTGTTGATCGCAAAACTATTAAGCAGGATGAGGAAAAACCAGATCCGCTGAGCGATGGTGAAATTAATTACGCACATCTGTTTCAAGAATCAAATTTTAACAGAAGCGTAGGTTGTTTTTAATGCAAAACCAATTTGCGAGGTGTATGATGTGCTTAAGTGAAAGGAGGTAGCCATAGAGACACCGCCTGACAATTTAATAGAAGGTAAGAGTGGGATGCCATAAACTGGCGATAGCCCTCGGCTGTTGTTCCAGACGTTCCCCGAACGAAAAAAGAAAGAGGCAATTTCCCCGCTCCTTACCGGGTTCTAGAATTTTTGACGGATGGGTGATCCCCATCCGTCCTTTCTTTAAAAGAGCGTGTCCGCGCGAAATCAGCGCTTCACGAAAGTTCAGGCGACAGCGCAACTGTCGCCTGACTTTGACGCAGTACGACCGCATCAAAAACCTATTTTCGCAATCTACCGTCCATGAGTGTTAGCCGCTTCCACCTGAACGGATTGAAGCGCGAGTTTCATTCGACTTAATGCCTGCTCCACCAGCGGGCGAGGGGCGCCAAAATTCAAGCGGATGAAATTCTCGAATCCTTCGCCGAATTCCCCGCCATCACTGAGCGCGACCTTTGCCTGTTCGAGGAAGAACTTGAACGGGGAACCGGTGATTTGCCTCGCTTCTACATAGCCGCCGAAATCAAGCCAATGGAGGTATGTTGCCGAGGGGATTGTGAATTTTGCTTCCGGGAAATTCTCTCTCAAGCAGCCTATGACGAAATCGCGATTTTCCTTCAGGTAGATCCTCAATTCAGCCAGCCAATCGTCGCAAGCGCCGGAGAAAGCCGCTTCCGCGGCGATCAGCCCCAAACTGGAGGGGTGACCCGTCATGCTTTCACTGGTCTTCTTGAATTTTTCGCGTAAACCATCGTTGGGAATTATGGCGAAAGAGCAAAATAATCCGGCGATGTTGAATGCCTTGCTCGGGGCGATCAGGGTGACGCTCTTCGCGGCAATTTCGGGGGAAAGCATTGCCGTTGGCATATGTTTCGATCCGTCTAATATCAACTCGCTATGAATTTCGTCCGACACGATCACCGCGTCATTTTGCAGGCACAATTCTGCCATCTTCGAAAGTTCATCGCGTGAGAAAACCTGCCCGGTCGGGTTATGAGGATGGCAGAGCAGGAACATGCGGGTTCGCGCGTTGTTCATGTGAAACGCCCGGGCAAACACGCCAAGGTCCAGGTGAGATTTGAGCACGCCGCCTTCGCTCGTGAACGAAAATTGAGCGGTTTGTTGTGTCAGCCCGATATTTTTGTAAATGCCATAAAACATGTGATAGACAGGCGTTTGTATCAATACGCCGTCGGACGGATTGCAATACGTGCGCGCCGCGATGTTGAATCCGTTTACCATGCCGGTCGTTTCCACAACCCAATCGGGGTCTACCTGCCATCCATACAGCCGTTCCATGCGGTTCGCAACGGTCTGCCTAAGTTGGCGCGTGGCAAACTCATATCCCAGCACGCCGCGCTCGATCGCCTGATGCAGGGCAAGGCGGATCGGCTCGGGAGTGGCGAAGTCCATGTCGGCGATCCACATCGGCAATACGTCCGGCGGATACATATTCCATTTGGCGGAGTTTGTGTCGCGGCGTTCGATGATTTGATCGAAGTTGTAGGGCATGATGAGTCCTTGGGGAGTGGGATGGGGGGGGCGAGTTACAAGATACGGGTTACGAGTTATCAGTGAGCAGTTATCAGTGATTGAAAGATACGCAGTACGCAATACGAAATAGTTATTTCTTATACGCCACGATCATCCCGTCGCGGACGGGGGTGAGAGAAACTATCCAGTCCGAATCAGTCGTCACGTCGCGGGTGAAGCGGCGGATGGCTTCGGTGGTTTCCTCGTGGTCGTTGGGGTCGAGGATTTGTCCATGCCAGATCATGTTGTCAATGATGAGCAGTCCGCCTGAGCGGAGTTTCTCTTTGATGACGGGAAGCGAATCGGGGTAGCCTTCCTTGTCAATGTCGTTGAAGATGATGTCGAAAGGGCCCGATGTCTTTCGCAGTGACTCGACCGCTTCGGCATTGTGAAATTTGACCAGATCAGCATAGCCGAGTTTGGCGAGATGATCCTGCGCCATCGCGGAGAGTTTGTCATCCCAAACTGTGTGATGAATAACGCCGCCTCCGTTTTCGCGGACAGCCTTCGCAAACCACGCGGTGGAATATCCGTAGCCTGAGCCAAGTTCAAACACGGACTTCGCGCCGATCATGCGCGCGAGTTGGTAGCAGTAATATCCGCACGCCGCGCCGAGGGCGGGAAATTTATTTTTCTCGGCATAGTCTTCCATTTTTTGCATTTCCGCATCACGCGGCGGGACGAGGGAGGTGAGATAGTCTTGCAGTTTGTCGTAGTTGATTTTTGGCATGGGAGGCTCCTTGTGGAAAGTAGGAAGTGGAAAGTGGAAAGAGGTTGAGTTGCAGGTTGCGAGTTACGAGTAATCAGTGATCAGTAATCAGTGATCAGTGAGCGGGCGCTGGAGATTACGAAGAACGCAGTACGCAATACGAATGGCTACGGTTTGTTGTCTGTGATCAAAATATCCAACGCCACAGGCAACGCGAGCTTCGACCACTCAGTGTACATTTTGCCTGACGGGTGCAAACCGTCGCCCGCGATCAACGATGGATCATTGACCGCTTCGCGCGAGATGGGCGTGATGTCAATGTAGTGCGCGCCCGCCTTTTCGGTCTCTTCGCGGTTGATCGCATTAAATCGGTTGATCTCGTCCGCTATTTTCTTACTGTCGCGGTCGCCTGCAAAGGGTGTCACTCCCCAATCGGGGATGGATAGCACGATGACGCGGTTCGCGTCGCCGCCTGCGTATTCGATCGCTTTGTTCAAGAGGAAAACAAAACTCTTGCGATACTCTTCAATATCCAATCCGCGATATTGGTTGTTGACTCCGATCAGCAGGGAGACCAAATCGTATGGGGGATCAATTTTCTGCGCTTGAATTCCATCCCAAAGTTCGTCGGTCGTCCAGCCTGTGCGGGCGATGATGGTGACTTCGACACCCCCCTCAATCCCCCCAAATTGCGAAGCAATTTGGGGGGAAGATTCGACCAGGGATGCAAGTTGGTTGGGCCAACGTTCAGCCTCGTCCACGCTTTCGCCGATGGTGTAGGAATCGCCGAGGGCTAGGTAACGGACAGCGGGCATATCATCGTCTCCTGAAACAAGCGTGGTTGGATTTTGAGTACAGCCTATGAGGAAAGCCAGTAAGAGCGCAAGCCGAATTATAGCCACAAAGCCTCAGTGTGGAAAAACTTCAAGAGGCAGAATCAGGCCCCACCGTCGAGAGAAGCGGGGTTGTGTCCGTGGTCGTGTTGACGAGATCATGAATCCACTTGCGCGAGAGATAACGCCGCGTGATGACGATCGCTTTGACGACCTCCTCTATTAGCACCAGCGCGTACACAAAATAGACGGGGAGATGCAGGACAAATCCGCCGATGAGCGCGGCGGGGACGCCGATCAGCCAGATTGAGAAGAGTTCGGTGAACATGGCGAAACGCGTGTCGCCGCCCGCGCGTAACGCGCCGATGAACAACATGAAGTTGTACACGCGCAGCCACGCGGACAGCGAATAGACCAGCATGATGTTTTTTAAATCATACACGGCTGAATCGGAAACTTGATATAGACTCGCGATAAAGTCGCGCGAGAAGAACACGATCACGCTGCCCAATAGCGCCAACGTCACAGCCATGATGGTGAAGCGGCGGCTGTATTCGAACGCGGTCTCTTTTTCTTTCTCGCCGATCTTGTTGCCGACCATCACCGCGCAGGCATTGCCCAAGCCGATGAACAAAACAAACATGAGTTCTTCGATGGTGGCGTTGATGTTGATCGCCGCGATGGCGTCGGTGCCGATGCGCGCGTAGACCGCGTAGTAGAAGGTAATACCGAACGACCAGATCACTTCGTTCAGCGCGGCAGGCATGGACGTGCGCAATATGTTGAACAGGAACGCGCGATCGAAGTGAAAGAACGTAAGCGGATTTGCGGCGAGCGGGGTTTTTCTCGCGTACACAAGAAATAACAACAACACACATTCAAACGCCCAGCCGGTGGCTGTGCCGATCGCCGCGCCGCGCACGCCCAGTGCGGGCAGACCAAAATGCCCGAAGATGAGCGAGTATCCGAGAGCGGTCTTCAACAGCAACGCCAGCGTGGTCACAGCGACGGTCAACGTGACTTGCGTGATGCTCCGCAAGATCGAAATGTATGAGAACGAGACCGCCATCAACACATAACTCAGTCCCACAATGCGGAGGTAGTCACTGCCAAGTTTGATGACCTCGCCATCCTCGGTGTAGAACGACATCAGCGTTTCGGGGATGAACACCGCCGCCAGAGAAAACATCGCCGCGACCGAGACCGCGACGATGAGACAAATCCCCAACACTTTGCGGATGCTCTCCGCATCGCCTTTCCCCCAAAACTGCGCGGTGAAAATGGACATGCCGCTCGTCACGCCGAAGACGAAGAGGATGAGCAGGAAGAAGATCTGATTCGCCAGCCCCAGCGCGGCGACAGCCGTCTCGCCCAACTGCCCGACCATCAACACGTCAACCATGTTGAGCGAAGCGGTGATCAGTTGTTGGAACGCAACCGGCACAGCCAGAGCCAATGCGGCGCGGAGGAATTCTTTATCTTTGAGGAAGGTCATGGGAAATTTCGATGGATGAATGATGAAAGTTGGATACAAGGCACGAGATACGGGTTACGCTTTGCGAGATACGCGCAGGTAACTTGTAACTCGCAACATGCGGATAACATGCTTGTCGTCGCTGATTTACTGATCTTCCGGCGCTTCTCTTACGATGTACAGCGGTCTGCCCTTGGCTTCGTCGTACAACCGCCCAATATATTCGCCGAGGAT
Organism: Candidatus Defluviilinea gracilis; assembly: GCF_057138825.1. NCBI lineage: Bacteria > Bacillati > Chloroflexota > Anaerolineae > Anaerolineales > Candidatus Villigracilaceae > Candidatus Defluviilinea > Candidatus Defluviilinea gracilis. The sequence continues at coordinate 215,603 of NZ_DBNHEF010000079.1, read as the reverse complement.
GCCGAGCGAGATTAATTGCACGCCGCCTAAAAACAGCACAAAGACCAGCGTGGTCGTTTGCCCTTCAAAGAAATGCGTGCCTGCCAGGCGTAAAATCGCAACCACGGGTATGGCGATGATGGCAAGTCCCGCCGAGGCGAACCCGAAAAATGTGGCTACTTGCAATGGGAAATATGAAAAGCCTGTCACGGCATTGATGGCGAGGCGGAGCATCTTGCGGAACGGATATTTCGTCTCGCCCGCCGCGCGCGCGGCGCGTTTATATTCCACGCCGATCTGTTTGAAGCCGACCCACGCGCTCATGCCGCGCAAAAAGCGATGCCGCTCGCGCATCTGGTTCATCACCTTCACCACTTTGCGATCCATCAAACGGAAGTCGCCGGTGTCGAGCGGGATCTTCACATCGGTGATGCGATAGATCAGGCGATAGAACAGCGACGCCGTCCACAACTTGAACCACGATTCGCCCTCGCGTTCGGCGCGCACGGCAAAGACCACTTCGTACCCCTCCTGCCATTTCTTCGCCATGTCGAGAATCAATTCGGGCGGGTCCTGCAAGTCCGCGTCAATGATGACGACCGCGTCGCCGCGCGAATAATCGAGTCCGGCAGTCACCGCCACTTGATGACCAAAATTCCGCGCGAAGATGACCGGGCGCACGCGCTGATCCGTTTTGGCAAGGTCGCGGATGATATCGCTCGAACTGTCGGAGGAGCCGTCGTCGATCAGGATCAATTCCCACGACTTGCGGGTTTTGTCCATCACTTCTTTCACGCGGCGATAGAGTTCGGGCAGGTTGTCTTTTTCGTTGAAGATGGGGGCAATGATCGAAAATACGATATTCATGGATATGATTTCTTTCGGTTGGTTTTTTTTCCACGGGTGGAGTCGGTTGGGGTGGGGGAGGCAACCGTATGGGCGGATGAAGCGCGGGCTTTATCCAACAGTTTGAATTTGCGCGAGCCGCGCCGGGGCGGGTTCACCTTTTCGGGCGGCGCCACAAATTGCGTGTTGCCGTCATCTTCGAAGGGAGATAAGCCCAGGATCCTCCGTTGGAGGTATCCCGCAATGATGATGGCTGACGCCAGCACGGGCACTACGAGCAGGGCGCCGAGAATGCCCTCGAGCACCGTCGCCGCGATGATGGCGATGAAGACGATCCCCTCGTGCATGTGCACGCTGCGCCCCATGATGAGCGGGCGCAAGAAAAGATTCTTCAGGGTCATCAAGATGAAAAAGACAGCGACGAGGATCATCGCCACCCAAAAGTTCGGCAGGGGAATCCACGTGGAGCCTTCCAGGAGGGCAACGCTTGCCGCAATCACGGCGGCGAGGAACGGTCCCACATCTGGCACGAGCGTGAATAAGCCGGCGATCAAGCCGAGCGCCAGCGCCCCGGGGATACCGAGGATGAGCCATGTTACGGTGAACACCGCGCCGACGATGATCATCAGCACGATCTGACCGCGCAGGTATGCCATCCAAATACGGCGGATGCGGCGATACAATTCGTGAATTTCCGCGCGGTAGGGCGGCTGGACGAAGGAGAACAATCTCTCGCGCAAGCCCGCCCATTCGGATAGGAACAGGTAAGCCCCCACGAGGATGACGAGGAACCATAACACGCCCACGGAGGTTGTTTCGAGCAAGTGCAACGCGTCTTTTGGCAATGGCGCGGTGATCGCGTCCTGAAGTTGCGCCAGGCTCTGCCCCCATTCCTCGAGGTGGAAGACCAGGTTGCCGATTTGAACGGGTTGCATCAACATTGCGCTCAACTGACTCGAGAGGTCGACCAGGTCTTGAAAGACCACCTGCGCTTCATCATAGAAGATCGGCGCAAGAGTGGCGGGCACGCCCACGAGCAGGATCAACGAGGAGAAATAGACAATGTTTACCGCCGCATTGCGAGACATTCGGGTGTTCTTGGTAAGATACACAACCGCTGGGTTGATCAAGTAGGCGATAAACGCGGCAATCACCATGTTCCGCGCCACATCGCGCCCATAAAAAAGAAATGCCACACAGGCGAGGAAGAAAAGAATCCCCGCAGTGTATCGGAAGGTTGGGCTCCACGGCGTATCCTGGTTCATAACAATGTTTTCACGGCATTCAGGGTCGGTTCGATGACCGGCGCCTCGGCGACCGCCCGCATCGCCGCGCGGATGTCTTTCAATCCGCTACCGGTATTGATTACCAGGATGGGATTCCCGCTTCCGATCACCCCAGTGGAAATTGCCCGCGCCACCCCGGCATACGCCGCCGCCCCGGCGGGTTCGGCAAAGATGCCCACCTTGCCAAGTTCGGCAATGGCGTAGAGGATCTCTTCATCTGATACATTAACGTACGTGCCGCCGGTTTCCTTCGCCGCGCGGACCGCGCGCGCGCCATCGCGCGGCAAATCGACAGAGATCGAATCGGCAATCGTCTTTGCCGTGACAGGCTTGATGGCTTCGGTGTTGGCATGGAAGGCGTTCGAGATCGCCGCAGACCCTTCGGCTTGCACGCCGATGATGTGAGGGGTGTTTGCCATCCAACCGAGTTCCACCAGGTCTTTGAAACCTTTGTGGATTCCCGAAATGATGTTGCCGTCTCCCACCGAAACAAAAACAGTCAACGGCGGATGCTCCAAACCCGCGCCGAACTCTTCGTGCCATTTCGCGTGGGCGTCCTGCCACCATTCCCAAATTTCGAATGCGGCGGTTTTCTTTCCCTCCGCCGTGAACGGATTGTAGCCCGTGTTGCGGCAATACCAACCGAACTCGTCGGCGCATTTCACGGTGAGGTCGAACGCGTCGTCGTACGAGCCGTCCACCAGAATCACTTTCGCGCCGAAGATGAGCAGTTGCGCCACCTTCGCCGGCGGAGCGGACTTCGGCGCAAAGATAATCGCCTTTTGCCCAACCGCGGCAGACATCCCTGCGAGAGCCGCGCCGGCGTTCCCCGTCGAAGCGGTGACGACGATCTCCGCGCCGATCTCATGCGCGCGAGTCACCACGATGGCGCTGGCGCGATCCTTGAAGGAAGCCGTGGGGTTGCGGGACTCGTCCTTTAGCCACAGGTTTTGCAACCCGTATTTTTTTGCAAGGGAGGATAATTGATAAACGGGTGTTCCGCCCACAGCATGAAGCGGGGTTGAGTCGCCTTCAGGTTCGCCCACCGGCAGGAGCGGCAAATATCGCCACAGCGACGGGTCGTTGCGCGAGAGCAGGTCTTCGGGCTGGTATTTGGTCTTGATGGAATCGTAATCGAGCGTCACATCCAAATTGCCGCCGTCTTTGGGGCAAGTGTACGCAACTTCGTTGGGAGCATATTCCGTTCCGCATAACGAACAGCGGTAGCCGAGGAATTTATCCATGCGCTGATTTTACCCGATACATGTGAAGACCTGATGGGTCTCCGCGAAAGCACAACGGATTCGCGGCCATGTCCACGTGTGGATTAAGATTATCAACGTCGTGAATAAGACCTGTCAGGTCTTAAACAAAAAAGACTTTCAGGTTTGAAAACGTGAGAGTCTTTCTATGGAATAGTGAAGTATTTGGTTGATTTAAGGCGAAGCCCGCAAGGTTGAATTAGTAAAATCAGGCTTTTCAACTTGAAAATATCGCAAACTTCTCGTGAGCGAATCGTTTACCTTTTCATAAAAACTAGCATCATTTCATAAATTTGAAGAGTCGCGAAATAGAATAACAAGGGAACAAATAATGCAGAGATAATGTATTTGCTTTTCCTCTTGTCTAGAAATAATTCATTTAAAGTCACGTCGAGATTTGAGGACTTTCCAAAATAAAACAACATGGCAGCCATGGCGACTCCTGAAATTCCTCTTGCAACAGCTGGGTATTCTCTATATACATGAAAAGCTAAAAAAACACTGAAAAACGCTAATAGTGTTAATATCACAACTAGTAAATACTTTTGAAATTGTATTTTGATTTTCATTTAGAACTCCTGAGCTAAAAAAATCTCAAGAAAGATGTTCGTATCAAGCAGAGCCTTCATGGTAACCGCCCCGCAATTCAGCAATTTGGTGTTGAAGTTGAACCGAAGTTTATTGGCCGCGCAAATCTTTCAACGCGCCTTCCCATCGGAAGTTCATGGGGGCGCTTTGCTTTTTGACTCGGTATTCCAACAAAAACGCGACAAAATCCCGCACCTCAGTTTGCAAGGCGGGCGGAAGCATGCGCAACATTTCCTGCAAGGACAAATCAGCCATGATTGTCTCCTGTTCTCTCTTTGCCTATTTTACCCGATATGCAAAAAGGACTCTCAGACGTAAAATCTTGAGAGTCCTTTTCATATTTTATCCTTCCGCATTCATCCTTGCCGTTCTTCCCTCTCCCAAATCTCCCGCGCAATGGACTCCTGATCCACAGGCAGCCTATCCACCCTCACACCAACCGCGTTATAGATCGCGTTCGTGATCGCGGGCGTGGTGGGAATACTGCATATCTCGCCAACTCCCTTCGCGCCATACGGTCCCGCCGCAGTGGGATGCTCCACGATAATGGAGGTGATCTCAGGTGTGAGCATAATCCCAGGGATGCGATAACGCGCCAAACGGTCAGTGACTACGTTGCCGTTGTCCATGATGAATTCTTCGGTGAGGGCGTTGCCGAGTCCCATCATCACGCCGCCTTCGACTTGTCCCTGCAAGCCCAGCGGATTGACCGCCATGCCCACGTCGTTGGCAGAGATGACTCTCAGCACACGCACTTCGCCAGTCAGTTTGTTGACTTCCACTTCAGCGGCTTGGACTCCGAACGAAAAAGCGAAGTGCATATCGCCGCCTGTTCCCAAAGGTTGTGTCTTCGGCGCTTCGTATTCATACAACGCGCGTGGATGTTGTCCCAGCGCTTTCATTTCTTTGGCGACTTCGGCGTAGGTCATGGAATGCCCATTGGCATGGACGATTCCATTTTCAAAACGAATCTGCTCAGGCTTGACGTCATATTTCTCGGCAAGTGTCGCGGTGATGGCATCTCGCAGAGTCTTCGCCGCATAACGTGACGCGTTGCCAGTGACAAACGTTTGACGCGACGCAGTTGTGGGTCCGCCGTTCGGAGTCAAATCCGTATCCATCACCAACACCTTGACCTGCTCAGGCGGAACAGACATTTCTTCCGCGACGGTTAATCGCATGACGGTGACCAGCCCCTGCCCCATTTCTGCGGACGAACTCCGCACTTCAAACATGCCGTTATCGTACAACTCAACTTCGGCGTTGGAAATATCAGGCGCGCCGCCGCCAAGTCCCGTGTTTTTGTATGCCGCGGCAAATCCCCAAGAGCGTACCAAGTGCGGCGTTTCAAGTTTCACGTGCGGCTTGAACACATCCCTCTCAGACAAACCTGAAACCTGACACATGGCGCCTGACACCTTATCAATACATTCCATGAGTCCCACCGACTCGCGCAACTCCTGTCCCGTGTTCGTGATGCTCCCGACATGCAACGCATTGATGCGACGCAGTTCAACAGGCTCGATGTTCAATTTCTCGGCGAGCATGTCCATCATTGATTCAACCGCAAACGCCGACTGCGTCACTCCGAATCCACGGAACGCGCCCGCAGGCGGATTGTTGGTGTACATGGCGTAACAATCGGCGCGGACATTCGGCACATCATACGGACCCGCCGAGTGCGTGGTGGCGCGGGTCATCACCTTTTCGCCGAGCGACGCGTACGCGCCCGTGTCGCCATACAATTCAGACTCGCTTGCCACGATGCGACCATCTTTCTTCGCGCCGATCTTGATTCGGATCTGCGTCGCGTGCCGCTTCGGATGGACCAGCAAACTTTCATGCCGATCGAACAACAACTTCACGGGTCGTTTCGTCACATCCGCCAGCATCGCCACATGGATCTGCCCCATCACATCTTCCTTGCCGCCGAAGCCGCCGCCCATCAACTGCCCGACGACGCGCACACGCGACTCATCCCAACCCATCACACGCGCCACTTGCGTTCGATCCTGATACGGAATTTGCGAACCGCAATAAATTTCAAGTCGGAAACCTGACAGGTCTCCTGAAGACCTGTCAGGTTTTACTGGAACTGCGATACTACATTCGGGTTCGATGAACGCGTGGTCATACGTCGGCGTGTGAAACGTATGTTCAAGGATCACATCCGACTCGGCGAATCCTTTTTCCATATCGCCCTTGCGGACTTTGATGTGCTTGAGCAAATTTCCTTTTTCATGGATCTGCGGGACTCCCTCCTCACGCGCCATCACGGGATTCGTGATCACGGTCTGCGGATCAAATTCCGCTTCGATCAACGCCGACGCCTGATTCGCAACCTCAAGCGTTTCCGCCGCTACGAGCGCGATCGCATCCCCCACATAGCGGACGCGTTCTCCAACTCCCACCATCACGGGCCAGTCGTAGATGATCAGTCCATGATTGCGTTCGGCGGGAATATCTTCGGCGGTTAAAACTGCGACCACACCTTTCAACGCTTTTGCTTTTGAAATATCAAGTTTGGTCAAGAACCCATGCGGGATCATCGCGCGTTTTACTTTTGCGAACAGCATATTGTCGAACACGAGATCGTCGGTGTAGATCGCCCTGCCGTTGACCTTTTCGATTCCATCGGGGCGCAGATGCGTATGTCCCACCGATTTATGGACATGAATCGAATCAGGGACGTTCGGCTTGCGAACAGGCTCGCCCGTCCGCAACGACTCTGCCGCGGCGAGAATCGCATTCTCAATGGTCGGATACCCCGCGCAACGGCACAGCGTATCCTTCAGCGCAAAACGGATTTCATCGCTCGTCGGATTCGGATTCCGCTCGAGCAGCGCATACGCCGTCATGATCTGCCCGGGGATGCAAAATCCGCACTGCACCGCGCCATGCTCTACGAAAGCCTCCTGCAAAGGATGCAGCGTCTTTCCTCTTTCCTCTTTCTTTTCTAAATCCTTCGCGCTCCTCGCGTGCTTAGCGGTAAATTCCCCCGCGAGTCCCTCAATAGTCAACACCATCTTCCCCTCCGCCCGCTCGGCGGGATACATACAAGAGACCACAGGTTCCCCATCCACAAGGACGGTACACGCGCCGCACTCCGCCTCGTCACAGCCGATCTTTGTCCCTGTGAGGCGCAGGCGATACCGAAGCAGATCCGAAAGCGTTTCATTCGGCTTGGCTTCGAGGGTGTGTTGAAGTCCGTTTACGGTAAAGGAGAATTGATTGGTCATGGGTCACTTCCTAAAGATCGAACCGCGGAGACACTGAGCCACGGAGTTTTTAATTGGGTTTCTCGGTGTCTCCGTGTCTCAGTAGTTTTCTCGAGATGTTTTCCTTCATAGAACTCGGCGATAAATACCGTCTTTCAAAACAGGGACATTGAAGTTGATAAGCAACCCAACACGAATTCCTGTGAGTCTCATGTATGTCAATAATTGGGCTTCATGAACGGGAATAACCCGTTCCACCGCTTTCAATTCGACAATCACGCGCTTGTCGTAAATAAGGTCTATCTCATAGCCTGCTTCCAATTCAATGCCTTTGTACTTCACAGGCAATTTCACCTTATGCACAAACGGCATTTTCTGTAATTCGCTTTCATGCTCCAGACACACCTGATATGACGACTCAAGTAGACCAGGACCAAGTACCTTATGAACTTCAATCGCCGCTCCGATGATCTTATCGGTCAGGTCTTTCTCTAACAACGGTTGATTGTTCTTATTCTTCAGAACTGGAAAGTTGCGCTGCATTTGTCATCCTTTCATCTTTAACCACGGAGACACTGAAGCGCGGAGAAAACCAATTTTAAAAATCTCAGTGTCTTCGTGTCTCAGTGGTTTTCTCTTCTGCTCGTAACCACGCGGACTCGACCCATCCCCGAACAGCCCACTGACGATATATCTGCGATAGTTGGCGCTGGAACGGCAGATAAAAGAATTCATTTTCATTCTACAGTTATGGTAATAACTTCCACGACCTTTGAGGCTTTCTCGCGCTGGTCAATGTCAAAAGTAACCTGTCACGTTAAAAACGTGACCTACGTTTTTTTGCACTCTCAGTGTCTCCGTGACTCCGTGGTTTTCCTTTCTGCTCGTAACCACGCGGACTCAAGCGTATCCCCAAACAACCCGCTGACGATATGCCTGCGGTAATCCGCGCCTGCCCTGCGCGCGCTGGTGCGGAATTGGGCTTGGGCGAGCAAAGCATTCAGCGCGGATTCGAATGTCGCTTCGTTGAGAGATCCTCCGCGCAAAACATCTTCGGCTTGCGTGGCGCGGAAGGGAGTCCCGCCGCCGGGACCGACGGCGATGCGAATGTCTTTGATGATGTCATTCTCGCGTTCGAGCCAGACGGCGCAATTCAAGATGGGAAGCGCGACGCCTTGCGGACGCATGATCCGTTGGAAGCAGGAGGCTTGATGGAGAGTGGAAAGTGGCAAGTGAAAACCAACGATGAGTTCTTCGCCTTGCTTGATGGAGGATTTGCCGGGACCGAGAAATAAATCTTTGAATGAGATTCGACGCGCGCCATTTGCGCTTGCGATTTCTGCTGTGACATTTAACGCGAGCAAAGCGATCGTCCCATCGGCGGCGGGGAGGGCGTGGGCGACGTTGCCTCCGAGGGTGGCGACATTGCGGACTTGCGGACCGGCGATCAAGTTGCAGGCTTCGGTCAAGGCTTGGGCGTGGCGAACAGTTAGAGGGTCCAGTGCGATGCGGTTGACCGGGATGGCGGCGCCGATGAAGAGTTCATCTCCGCGCTGTTCGAGGAGAGTCAGCTCGCGGATGGAAGTCACATCTACTAATGTTTGGATGGGTGAATGGCGTCCCTGTTCGAGGTCGAGGAGTAGATCGGTTCCACCGGCGATGGGGAGCAACGGACGCGGGGCGTGGGCGAACGCATCGATGGCTTCGGCGAGAGTCTTGGGTTTGAGATAATGTTGCCAGAGTGTCATTTGTTCTTGAACGCGAAGGATTTGACGCATTGGAGGGATTCTAGTGGTCTGGACGGTAAGTAATTTAACATAGTCCGCGTGGTTTTCTCTCGTAAATCTGAATCGACTATGTTAAATTACTTTTCAAACGCACCACTAGTTCACCCCTTCGCATGTTCTTCGCATCTCTTGCTGCAAATCAGATCTGATACAACTCCACTAACACTCCCGAAGCGCTGTCGGGGTGGATGAACGCGTACTTCTTCCCATCTGCCGCGGTGCGCGGTTCTTCGTTGATGAGCCTCGTGCCTTTCGATTTCAACTGCGCCAGCATGCCCTCGATATCGTCCACCTCTACGCAGATGTGGTGCATACCGGGTCCGCGCTTGGCGAGATATTTCGCAATGCCCGAATCGTCCGAAGTCGGGCGGACCAGTTCCACTTCCGCGCCTTGAAGCGGCAGGAACGCCACCTGCGATTTTTCGGCGGGCACGTCGCGTAGTTCGTGGAGTTCCATCCCCAGCGCGTCGCGCCAGAACGACAGGGCTTTGTCCATGTCGTCCACAACAACGGCGACGTGGTTGATCTGTTTTACGTGAGGCATATGTGTCTCCGACAAACCTTCAAACACAAAGGGCACAACGGTCACGAAGGTTAACCATCAATCGGCAAAACCAAATCCTCAAAATCTCCTTGCCTTTTCCTTTGTGTACTTCGTGTCCTTCGTGGTAAGAGTCTTAACTTCGATTATATCCGCTTGCCAGAGAATCAGAGAGCGATTAAGATAGAGGCATGCCCGCTCTTCCATTCAACGTCCGGCGCGTTGCGACGATCATCGGTATCGTTGCGCTGGTGTTCATCGTGTTAGAGTTCAATCGCCGCCTCGAGGAAATGAATTTGCTCAATAAGCAATATCAGCTTGTGCAACAGCAAGCCACGCAGGCGGTGCAGACCCAAACCGCGTTGCAAACGCAGGTGGCTTTTGCCGCTTCCGATGGCGCTGTGGATGAATGGGCGCGCACCGACGGTCACTATGTGCAAGAGGGCGATCTGCCGGTCGTGCCGCTGGGTCAACCGGGCGCCGCGCCCGTCGAATTAAGCACGCCCGCGCCAACTGCAACGCCGATGACGAACATGCAAATCTGGTGGGACTTGTTCTTCGGCGAACATTAATTGCGTCCACAGATTTGGCAGATTACGCTGATGTTTTCAATCTGTGAAATCTGCGCGCTCTGCGGATTTTTATCATGCCCAACCCAAATCCATTTTGGATGACCAACCGACTCGCGCTCTTCCCCGAATCGACTCGCGCGCGCGGCGACTCGCTCTTCCTCGCGGGACATTCCCTCGCCTCTCTCGCAGATGGGCATCTGACTCCGCTGTACGTATATGATCGCGCCACCCTCGACCTCGCCGTTGCGGAATATCAATCCGCGTTGCGCACGTATTATCCGGGCGAGTCGCACATCACCTACGCGGGCAAAGCCTTCCTGTGCAAAGCCATCGCCGCGTGGACTCAACTTCACGGCTTGACGGTGGATTGCACCGGCGAAGGCGAGATCGGAATCGCCGTTGCTGGCGGCGTGCCGCGTGAAAAGATTCTTGTGCATGGGGTGAATAAATCGCTAGCGGACTTGAAGTCCGCGTTCCGAAATGCGGGGATAATAGTTGTGGATAATCTGACAGAAATAAATAACGTAGTAACGACTTCAGTCGTTAGCAAAAGGGCGACCGACCCCACAGAGGCGCTTTGCGGAGTCGCCACTACGCCTAACCTCTGGCTTCGCCTCCTGCCCGGCGTTGCCGTCTCAACACATCATTCACACACACAAACAGGACAGCACGATAGCAAGTTCGGCATGACGCGCGAAGAGATATTGCAAGCGGTGCAAATCGGCAAATCGGCAAATGAGCAAATCGGCAAATCAGCAAATGAGCAAATAGGTAAATCGGCAAATCTTCCAATTAATGGAATCCACTTTCACCAAGGCTCGAATTTCCGCGACCCTGAGCCGCTGATCCCCGCCATTGACATGGCTCTCGACATCGCCAAAGAGATCGGCTTCAACGGCGCGTGGCATTTTTGTCCCGGCGGCGGATGGGGCGTGGCGTATCACGAAGATGAATTGCCGAACCCATCCATTGAAAGTTATGTGCGCGGAATTGCCGAAGCAGTGATTGAAGGTTGCAAACAACGCGGACTCGACCTCCCCATTTTGCATCTTGAGCCGGGGCGCAGTCTCGTGGCGCGGGCGGGCGTGGCGATCTATCGCGTCGGCGCGATCAAACAACGCGGCGATAAAATTTGGATCCTCACCGACGGCGGCATGGCGGATAATCCGCGCTTTGCGTTGTACGGCGCGAGGTATTCTTGCTTACCCGTCGAGAGACTCAATCGAGAAGTCAACGCGAAGGTTTCGATTGCGGGACCTTATTGCGAATCGGGCGATGTGGTCATCGAAGATTTGCCGATGCCGGAGTTGAAAGAGGGCGAGTTGATCGCCATCCCTGTGGCGGGCGCGTATCACTTGAGCATGTCGTCCAATTACAACGGCGCGCGCCGCCCGGAAGTATTGATGGTGGAGGAGGGAAAGGTGGAAGTGATGTTGAGGAGGGAGACGGTGGATGATTTGCTCAGGCGCGATCCATGACCACCAATGCCGACCTGTTTCTCAAACGCCTGCGCGCTTCCGAATTCCTTCACGGGTTGGACGAGAGCGCGTTAAGACAGATCGCCGAGAGCGCGGCGTGGAAGGTCTATCCGCCCAACGCGGTCATCTTTTGGGAAGGGGATAACGAATCGAATTTGTATTTCCTGCAATACGGCTCGCTCAAAGCCATGAAAACCTCACCCGATGGGCGCGAACAGGTTCTGCGATTTCTCTACGCGGGCGAGGTGTTCAATGAGGTCGGCGCGTTGGCGCGAAAGCCGAATCCTGCCACAGCCATTGCGCTGGAAGAGTCGGGGGTGTGGCTTCTCCCGCGCCATGCGCTGGACAAGATTCTGTTGGAACATCCGCAGGTGGCGTTGCAGATCATCGAAAACATGGCAGACAAGATCGTCGGGCTGGTCACGCTCGCCGCAGATCTATCGCTGAAAACGGTCGAGGCGCGTTTCGCCAAGTTATTGCTCGATGCCGCGGAAGGGGATGTGATCGAACGCCGCCGCTGGACGAACCAGACCGAACTGGCGGCGCGACTCGGCACCGTCCCCGATGTGCTCAGTCGCGTCATCCGCGAACTGACGAAGGTGGGGCTGATCGAAATGGACAGGCAATCCATCCGCATTTTGGATCGGGCGGGCTTGGCAGAACGGGCAATGATTCAGGAGTAAAAAAGATCGGCGCGCGGATTACGCGGAATTCCATTCATCCGCGCGCAAAAGAATTCCAAAAAACCCGACAAAAGTCGGGGCGCGAAACGGGGGCGAGGAGTACAGTTTTGGCATACAAGGAGACGCCATGCCCGACATCTATTTTCCAGACACAAAATCCAAAGCCGTTTTTTCCGCCGATGGACCAAAGCCGCAGTTCCTGCTCGACGCGCCGCAGTTCAAGGCGCTGGTAGTGGGGTTGGAGGCGGGACAGCAACTGCCTGTTCATCCCGCTGAAGCGGCAATGTACCATTTCCTCGAAGGCGAGGGGCTGATGACCGTGGACGATGAAACTTTCGCGGTCAAACCCGGCGTGACTGTCATCGCGCCCAGCGGATCGAAGCGCGGCATGAACGCCAAAACGCGCCTCGTTTTCCTCGGTTCGAAAGGCGCATCCTAGTACCGCAAAGTTCACTTTGTGAATATGGACAAGGTGAACCTTGTCGTACTGAATCTTTTCCAAAGGAAACTCTCATGCCCATCCCTTATCTTCTCACTACCTTGCTCTATATTTTCGTCGCCCTCTTTGCTGCGGCAGATGCGTCGCTCGTCAGCCTTAACCTCGCCAGCGCGTTTCCTGCCCTGCGCTGGGTGCGCGTCCACTTTATTACGCTCGGCATCCTTTCGCAGACCATCTTCGGCTTGCTTCCCGTTCTCGTCGCGTCGCTCGCCAAAAAGACGAGACCCGCCATCCGCTGGGATATCTGGCTCACGCTCAACGCGGGATTTGTCGCGCTCGTGGCGGGATTCGCGGGCGTCAACCATCCGATGATCTTTGCGGGCGGCGCGCTGATCTTCACCGCCGCGACGCTTTTCTTCATTCAACTCTGGAACGCGCGCGGCGGCAACGCTCCCGCCTCGCTTAAGTTTTACATCGCGAGCGTGTTTTATTTATTCGTCGGCATCCTCGTCGGCACGGGCTTGTGGCTCAACTGGAGCGAAGCCCTCTACATCAAAGTTCCGCTTGAGGTACATATCCACGCCAACTCGTGGGGCTTCATGTCGCTGGTTTTCGCGGGTCTGTTCGTTGACTTCATTCCCATGATCACGGGTCGTCCGCTGGGCGGGAAGAACGCGATCTCTTACATCTACTGGGGCATGACACTCGGCGCGTTCGGGCTGGTGCTCGGACCCTGGCTGGGCGGCTCGCTTCCCCCGACCATTACAGGCTTGATCTTGCATCTCTCGGCGACGATCCTGTTGATCGTCCTGGCGGGACGCGCCCTCAAAGCCAGCGGTCATCTCTCGACGGCGGGCGGCTGGCACTTGCTCGCTTCCTACACATGGATTCTACTCCCCGTGCTCGTCGCGCCGTTGATTCTGACTCACCTCATCCCGGGCGGACCCGTCGAATCGATTGCGCCTCAACCCCTGATTTATGGCTGGGTACTCCAATTCGGCGTTGCCCTCATCCCATACATTGCGCGTCGTTTCTTTCTCAAACAGGAAACTCCTCCATTGGGCGGTCACTGGTTCAGTCTGGCGGGCATCGCCCTCGGCAGTGTTCTGGTCTGGGTCAGCATCTTCCTCGTGGATATGCGCGGCGTGTTGTACGGAATCGGCTTCGCCCTCTACGCGCTGGCGCTGATTCCCCCCGTCAAGGAACTGTTCGAGATCGTCCGCGATGGGTTCAGGAGAATCGAGTCTGTGTGATAAGCGCAAGAGTTTTCTTGTGGTACTGAAACTTCAAATGTTAGACGTTATCGAAAATATTTTTTCGGACGCGGATTGACACGGAAAACGCGGATTTTTTCTTCGTTATCAGCGTTCATCGGCGTTTATCCGCGTCCTACAAAAGAACTTGGGCTTATTACCGATAAAGTCTATTGCTTTCATGGCGTCTTCATCGCCAGTTCACAACGTTGCTTGATAATGACTTCAAATCATACAAGGAGATGTTCATGTCAAAGTCCACACCCGCCCGTTACAGCCCCCTGATGGTTACGCTTCACTGGTTGACTGTTCTGCTCGTCTTTGCCGCATTTGTGGTCGGAAAAGCGATGGGCAGATTGCCGAATGACGATAGCGCAAAACTCATGCCATTGGCGATTCACATGATGCTGGGAATCACCATGCTGGTCGTGATCGTCGTCCGCTTCCTCGCGCGGATGAGGACCCCGCATCCCGCCTACGCCTCCACAGGCAACGCCTTGCTCGACGCTCTCGGCAAGTTCGCGCATTACGCTCTCTACCTGCTGGTCTTTCTGATGGCGGCCAGCGGCATGGCGCTCTCCGCGCAGGCGGGGCTTCCGCAAATTGTCTTTGGCGGCGCAAGTTCCCTGCCTGCCGACTTCTTCGACTTTGCGGCGCGCGCCATGCACGGCTTCATCGCGCCCGCGCTCTTCCTGCTCATCCTCCTGCATGTCGGCGCGGCGTTCTATCACCAGTTGGTTCTCAAGGATAAATTGTTCGCGCGCATGGGGTACGGAAGATAATCCCCCCTCCGCACAGTCCATAGGGCAACAGCGCCAAGAGAGTTTCAAACAGCCGACTTATTTATGTAAGTCGGCTGTTTGCATTATGGGTGATTTCGAGCTATCCATGTTATAACAGTCGCACGATGAAGTACAACGTTGTTGCGCTCGCGCAGATGAATAGCGACCAAATAAGAAATCTGGCTCGCCTTCACCGCCGTGTTCTACATTCGTTATTGAGCGAGCTTGGCGCGCCGTTCCTGGAGCGTTATTACCAGTTTGCCCGCGCGGACTCGTCGGTGATTGGGATGTGCGCGTTGGGCGCGGAGGGGAATCCGCTGGGGTGGGTGGTGGGGTCGCCACAACCGGAACGAGTCGCCCGTCGGATGAGCGAGGCGCGGGGGTGGTTCATCATCCACATGGCGAGGGTGTTGTTCGCGAATCCAAAAGCGATCTGGCAGGTTGTTGTTTCATCGCGGTCGGCGTCCGTTACAATGAGGCCGGGCGCAATCGAGTTGACGTATTTTGGCGTGGATGAATCGGCGCGCAAAAAAGGGTTGGGGCGCGAATTGTTGAACGCGTTCATCGAAGCCGCGCGCGGGAAGGGATTTACCTCCGTAGAGTTGAGCGTGGAAGCCGGGAACGCCGCCGCGATTGCATTGTATACTTGGGCAGGTTTTCGCGTGGCGCGTTCGTACACAGAAGGCGCGTTCGACCGTCATCGCATGGAATTGATGCTCACATGACAGTTCTCCTTCGTAAAATCGAATCGTTTGCCCAGCCGCGTTATGCGCCGTGGCTTTTTTTGATTGTCGGGTTCCTTGCCTACGGCTTGTTGTTATGGCGTCACGGTTTTTATTGGGATGATCTGCCGATGACGTGGATCCGTTACGAGTTGGGGCGCGAAGCGATGGCGAAATATTTTTCGACGGCGCGCCCTGTGTGGGCGGTGCTGTATCAGGTGACGACAACCTTCCTCCCGCCTGTGCCGATGGTATGGCAATTTGTTTCGATCCTGTGGCGCTGGCTCAGCGTGGTGTTGTTGTGGCAACTCGTCCGCGAACTGTGGCGCGACCGCGACAAGATGGCGGCGTTGGCGGGATTATTGTTTTTGCTCTATCCGGGGTTCAACTTGCAGTATGCCTCTTTCCTCACCGCGCATTTTTGGATCGTGGTCTGTTTCTTTTTCGCGTCGTTCTTGTCGACGTTGCGGGCGATGAACTCGCCCTCGCGCTATTGGCTGTTCACCAGCCTGGCGATGATCCTCTCCGCGCTGAATTTGTGGATGCTCGAATATTTTTATTCGCTCGAACTGATTCGCGCGGCGATCATTTTTTACGCGTTGCGGCAGAGCGGGCGGGGAGAAAAAGTATTTCAAACCGCGCGCCGCGCGTTTTTGCAGTGGCTTCCTTATCTATTTGTCTTCGTTGCGAATATTTTGTATCGCATGTTCGTGTTTACGAATGTGGCGTATCAAAATGTGTTCTTCTCCGAATTGCGGACAGATCCGCTTCGGGCGCTTCTCGGCTTGATGAAAAATATCGCGGCGGATCTGTGGCTCGCCTCGGCGCAGGCTTTTGGAACGATCTTTACGTTTCCAAACCCCGCGCTCGACGGTCCGCTAACGACGCTGATGTATCTCGCGGTGGTGATCGTCGTCGGCGTATTGGTGTTCCTCTTTTTCAAGAGCGCAAATGTTCAACCTCAAAGACAGTCAGCGTACTGGGCGATCGGCATTGGCTTGATCGCCATGCTTCTCGGCGGAGGTCCTTATTGGCTGGCGTCTCTCGATATCAGCCTTTCGTTTCCCGCGAGTCGTTTTACCATGTCGTTCATGTTCGGCGCGTGCGTATTGATCGCGGGGCTGGTTGAGTTGATTCCCAAAACACTGCGCGTTGTGTTCGCCGCAACCCTTGTCGCGCTTTCGGCGGGCAGGCAGGTGATGATCGGCGATTCGTTTTTGCAGGATTGGGAGGCGCAGAAAAACCTGTTCTGGCAAATGCGCTGGCGCGCGCCCGCGCTCCAGCCCGACACGCTCGTGTTGATGAACGAGCATCTTGCGTATTACGCCGACAACTCGATCAGCGCGGGCTTGAATTGGATCTATGACCCCGGCGCAAGCGCGGACGATATCAAGTACGTCATCTTTTATCCGGGCAATCGCCTCAATGGCTCGCTTGCTTCCCTCGAGCCGAACACCCCCATTCGCTACAGTTACATCGCGGGTGACTTCAACGGCAACACATCGGATGCCCTCGCGTTTTACTACGACCCGCCGTATTGCCTCCGCCTGCTGGATTCTGATCTGGATAAAAACAACCGCTTCATCCCCGACGACAGCCTGATGCGCCAGGCGTCGGCATTATCCAACCCCCAGCGGATTCTGCGCGAGCCGCCCGCATCCATGCCCGCGTTCTACGGGGCGGAACCTCCACACGGATGGTGCTACTACTTCCAAAAAGCCGAGCTCGCGCGTCAATTCGGAGATTGGGATGAAGTGAACCGTCTCGCCGATTCCGCCTTCAAACTCGACGAGCATTTCAACAATCCCGTTGAGTTGTTCGTCTTCATCGAGGGTTATGCCCACGCAGAGAAATGGGATGGTGCGATTCAACTATCCAAAGAAGCGCGGCAAGTTTCAAAGAGTTATGTTGACCCGTTGCTCTGCAAGTTGTGGAAGCGTATCGCAACAGAAACCGCATCAAACGAAGCGCAAACCGAAGCATTGAATGAAATCCAAAATCTCATTGAATGCCCCGAAGAATGATTTGCAAAACCCTTCACGAAAAATAATGCCGAAGGCGTCGCGTGGCGCCGTGGCGACAGATGACATGATATTATCGCGTATGATGTCGGGGTTTGATTTGAACCCGATTACGATTTTGAATGAAATCCAAAACGTATTGGAATGTCCAGCGCAATAATTGAGACGGATTCTGTTTGTAGAGTAATCCCGAAGGGATGATAGGATTATAGAAATTGAGCATAGTTTCCGAAATCCCGAAGGGATGACATGATCGTATTACCTATGACACCCCTTCGGGGTTAATTCATATTTCAAATTCGCGCACTAGAATCATGTGACCCCTTCGGGGTCTTCGACCTATGAAATTTTTTCGCCCACCCGTCGTTCTCCTCCTTGTCGCTATCCTCGCTTACGGATTGCTCATCCCGCAACTCGGCTTTTATTGGGATGACCTGCCCATCTCGTGGATCGCTTACGAGCTCGGCTCCGAAGCGTTGACCAAGTACTTCTCGACCAACCGTCCCGTGTGGGGATTGTTGTACCAGATCACGACTCGCATCATTCCCGATGAACCCATCTACTGGCAAATCTTCGCGCTATTTTGGAGATGGCTCGGCGCGGTGATGGTGTTCGCCATCGTCGAAAAATTATGGAAGGGCAAGCCCCGCCTCGCGCTGGGCGTTGCTCTTCTCTTTTTGGTCTACCCTGGATTCACTCAACAATGGTCGGCGTTTTTATATAGCCATTTCTTCATCGTGCTGTTTTTCTTTTTATACTCCTATCTCCTGATGTTGCGTGCCATGGAAGAACCGAATCGCTATTGGCAATTGACCGCGTTCGGCTTGATCTTCTCCGCGCTCAACTTATGGATGATGGAATATTTCTACGTGCTGGAACTGATGCGCGTGGGCGTCATCCTCACTGCCCTGCGCGGCGAGACGATGAGCCTGCGCGAGATGGCTATTAAAACTTTCAAGTTGTGGCTTCCATACTTAATCGTTTTAGTTTTGGCGATTCTCTCGCGCTTGTTCATCTTCAACAATCAAGTCTACGGGATTGGACTAGGAGACTCGTTGAAGTCCGCGCCGCTGGAGACGATTATCAATCTTGCGCGAAACATCCGTTCCACGTTGACTCTCGTCCTCCGCGATGCGTGGGTGCAAGTGACGCAGTTACCTAAAATTTCATCGGCTGAGCCCATTCTTAATTCATATTACATCGTCGTTGCGTTGGCGGCTCTTGTGTTGATCGCAGGTTTCTTGTTTGTTTCGCGTGAAGAAACGCAATTGATTCAAAAGAATATCAAAGATTCGCTTTGGATGATCGGCTTGGGCATCTTCACTCTCCTGCTTTCGGGCTGGCCCTTTTGGCTGGTGGGATTCGTCCCGTCGCTGGCGTGGCCCGCGAGTCGATTCACGCTTCCGTTCATGTTCGGCGTCAGTTTGATCTTTGCTGGCGTGGTCAGTCTGATTCCATGGGAGCGAATTCGTATTGCTTTATTTGTTTCATTGATCGGTCTTGCCGTTGGCTATCAATTTTTAGTAGCGAATAATTACAAGCAAGATTGGCAAACTCAAAAAGAATTTTTCTGGCAAATGACGTGGCGCGCGCCGAGCATTGCACCCGATACTGCCATCATCATGAACGAAGGCGCGCTGGAATATTACGCGGATAATTCTTTGAGTCCCGTCGTCAATTGGGTGTACGCGCCTGAGAAACGCGGCGAAGATATTGATTATGTGTTGCTGTATCCCACCACGCGTTTGCGAAGCGATGCACTCCCGAAACTTGAACCTGATCTACCCATCTTCACTGAATATTTAGCAGGACAATTTCATGGAAATACATCGCAGGCGTTGGCGATTTATTTCATGCCGCCGGGTTGTATGAGGATTCTTGATCCCGATGTTGACCGCGTGAATCGCGCCATCCCCGAACAAAGCCTGATGCGTTTTGCATCGCGGCTGACAAATTATGAGTTGATCTCATCCGAGTCAAGTTCACAGATGCCGAAGCCGTATGATCCCGAGCCAATACATGAATGGTGTTATGCCTTCCAGAAAGCGGACTTGGCGCGTCAATTCAAACAGTGGGATGAAGTTGTGTCGCTGGGCAATGCCGCGTTCGCCGAGGGTTTGAATCCAACTGACCCGGCGGAGCGATTCGTGTTCATCGAGGGATACGCCCATGCGGGCGAGTGGGAGCGCGCGGTAGAACTATCCATGCGATCGTTGAGCGAATCGGAATCGATGAGCGCGCCCCTCTGTCGGTTGTGGGAACGTGTCGCGGCTGAGACAGCCGAAGGTCCGGGACGAAGCGAAGCGTTATCCGCAATACAGACGACTCTCGCTTGTAATCCATGAAAAAAAGCACTTGCGTATATCGTGTGGTTTGTCTAGAATAGGAAAAGATTAACCTTTTGTGATAAAATTTACTTGTATAGACAAGTTGTCAGACAATTAATCCGTGAAAGGAGGCTAACGCCAAAGAATTGTTTTCTTGCCGCATGAGTTGTATCTTCACCAAAATCACACAATAGGAGTAGAGAAATGCGAAAGTCACTTTTGCAGGTATTCGGTTTGTTGATCGTCCTTTCATTGGTTCTGGCGGCATGCGCCCCTGCTGTCGAGGAGGTGGGTGGGTTCCAGATCCCGGCTGTGGAAGACGGCAAGTTCAATATCGCGATGGTCTTGATCGGACCGCATGATGACGGCGGCTGGTCGCAGGCTCATTATGAAGGCTTGCTGTATGTGAAAGAGAATGTGCCGAACACGAACGTGGCATACATTGAGAACGTGCCCGAAGGCGCCGATTCGGAGCAGGTGTTCCGCGCGTTGGCGCGCAAGGGTTTCGACCTGATCATCGGCACGTCGTTCGGCTTTGGCGACCCGATGGAGATCGTGGCGGGCGAGTTCCCCGACTCGATGTTCATTCATTTGACCGGCATTAAGTCGAACCAGAAGAACTTCGGCAACTTGATGGGCGCCATGGAAGATATGAAATATCTGGCTGGGATGCTGGCTGGCGCGCGCGCCAAGCAGGACGGCGAAACGAAACTCGGGTACATGGCGACCTTCCCAATCCCCGAAGAAGTGCGCCTGGGTAATGCGATTGCGTTGGGTATGAGGAAGACTTGTCCCGAATGTACGATGGATATTCGCTGGCTCAGCACGTGGCATGATCCTGTGATCGAGAAGGAAGCCGCGGCTTCGTTGTTCGATGCCGGCGCGTATGTTGTGTTTACCGGCGCGGATACTCCCGCCGTTGCCGATGTGGCGATGGAGAAGGGCAAGTATGGCGTGACCTATGATTGGTACGGTTCGTGCAAAGTTGAGCGCTGTCTGACTGCGCCGTATTGGGTCTGGGGTCCCGAATATGCCCGCATCACCAAAGGCGTCATTGACGGCACGTACGTTCCCGGCTGGGACTATTTCGATGCTGAAACCGGTTCGCTGGGTTTGTACGGCTTCATGGAAGGACAGGAATTGACGCCGGGCGTTGCCGATCTTGATCCTGCCGTTATTCAGGAAGTGCGCGACATCCTTGCGCAGATGCTGGCTGGCGAGTTCACCCGCTTCGATGTGTTCAAGGGACCGATCAACGATAACAAGGGTAACGTGGTCCTGCCGGAGGGTCAGAGCCTCGAGCAGGTTGACCTCGATGCGTTCCCTGAGTTCGGTCTGCCGTGCAGTATCGATGTTTGTATGAAGTGGTGGGCAGAAGGCATCACCGCTGAGTTGCCGGAATAAGCAAATTGACATGGACGGGGCAGGGCTGTGAGGTTCTGCCCCGTTTTGTGTAAGCGGAGACAAGTAGGCAAGTAAACAAGTAGATAAGTAAACTGGTAGACACGTGTGTACGTGTTTCCTGGTTTACCTGTTTACATTTCCCCCGGAGTGTGCCGTGACCGCGAACCCAACAACTGATTTACAACAGCCTCCCCTCGTCGTCGAAATGCGCGGCATTGTCAAGCGGTTTCCCGGCGTGCTTGCCAACGACCACGTGGATTTTGAATTACGCGCCGGGGAGATCCATGCCTTGTTGGGAGAGAACGGCGCGGGTAAAAGCACATTGATGAATGTATTGGCGGGGTTATACAAACAGGATGCCGGTAGCATCAAAATCAAAGGCAAGACGCTGGAATTTTCTTCCCCGCGCGATGCCATCAAAGCGGGGATTGGGATGGTGCATCAGCATTTCATGCTTGTCCCTTCGCAGACCGTCACTGAAAATATTTTGTTGGGGTTGGACGAGCCTCGCTTCCTCATGCGTTTGAGCGAATACGATAAAAAGATTTCTGATCTTGGCGATCAATATGGATTGAAGGTTGACCCGCGCGCGAAGATCTGGCAGCTTTCAGTGGGCGAACAACAACGAGTGGAGTTGTTGAAGATGCTTTATCGCGGCGCGGAGGTTCTCGTAATGGATGAGCCAACCGCCGTCCTCGCGCCGCAGGAAATTGACGTGTTGTTCGAGACGTTGCGCTCGATGGTTACGCAAGGCAAATCGGTGATCTTCATCAGCCATAAATTAAACGAGGTCGCCTCCATCGCGGACCGCGTCAGCGTGTTGCGGCGCGGCAAGGTGACCGCTTCGGGAGTCCCTGCCAAAGGTGTGAGCAAGCAGGAACTCGCCAGCATGATGGTGGGACGCGAAGTGGTGTTGTTCGTGGATAAAAAGCCGAAAGAGGCGGGCAAGCTCATTCTCGACGTGAAAGATGTCCATGCGGAGAACGATAAGGGATTGCCCGCGTTGCGCGGATTGTCCTTGCAAGTGCGCGCGGGCGAGATCGTTGGCATCGCCGGCGTGGCTGGAAATGGACAGATCGAGTTGTCGCAGGTGATCGCCGGTCTGCGCAAGTGTAAACAAGGGGATGTGGTGTTGAACGGCGATAAGGTCAGCAACCGCGATACTTTGTTTGGAATTCAACACGGCATGTCGTATGTGCCGGAGGATCGCACACATGTCGGCAGTTCGCCCAACTTGAGCGTGACCGACAACGTCATCATGAAAAATTATCGCAAAGCGCCCATCTCGAAAGGTTCGATGATCGACATGAACGCGGCGTCGAAATTTGCTCAGCAACTCAAGGAAGCGTACGACATCATCGTGCCGACGGTCAACACGCCCGTGCGTCTGCTCTCCGGTGGCAATCTTCAACGCGTCATTCTGGCGCGCGAGATTTCGGGGCATCCCAACTTTATGGTGGCTGTCCAACCAACGCGCGGGTTGGATGTGGGCGCGATCGAGGGAGTCCACCGCTTGTTGTTGACTCAACGCGAGGCGGATGCGGCGGTGTTGTTGATCTCGGAAGAGTTGGATGAGTTGCTTGCGCTGAGCGACCGCGTCTACGTGATCTACGAGGGGAGAATCATGGGGGAGGTAAAGGTGGGGGCGGGCGAACCAGACGAAAGGTTGGTCGAAGCGATTGGTCTGATGATGACCGGCACGCCGCTGGAACAAATCCACAAAGAAGGAGTCGCGTCGCATGGCTGAATCCGCGTTGACGAAAAAACGAATCGGGTGGCGAGTCAAACTCGAACCGAGGCTCGACGAACCGACCCGAAAAGAATCGCTGATGATCTCGCTCGGCGCGGTGGCGGTCGCTTTAATTCTGGGCGGCGTGGTAATCGCCTCTGTCGGAGGCAATCCGTTCGTCACTTATTATTATATTGCGCGCGCGGCGTTTGGAAGTGTCGGCGTGCTTTCGGACACGATCGTGAAAGCGACGCCGATCATCCTGACCGCGCTGGCTTGCACGATCGCGTTCCGCATGAAGTTGTGGAATATCGGCGCGGAGGGACAGTTCATCATGGGCGCGTGGGGCGCGAGCGCGATCGTGCTTGCGCCGGCGCTCGCGCCCGAATCGCCGCGCTGGATGTTCATCCCGTTGATGGCTCTGGCAGGGATGGGCATGGGCGCGCTGTGGGGGGTGATCCCGGGCTATCTCAAAGCGAAGTTCAACGTGAATGAGATCATCAGTTCGTTGATGTTGAATTACATCGCGGTCTCATGGGTGAACTTTTGGATCTTCGGCGTGTGGAGCGAGGGCGGATTTCAGATGAGTCCGAAGTTCCCTGTGAACGCCTCCCTGCCGCGCTTGTCGGATTATGCTTCGACGATCCCATTTCTGCGCGGACTCACCACACATGCCGGTTTGTTATTCGGCGTTGCGGCGGCGGTCATTTTGTGGTTCATCGTGTATCGGAGTCGCTGGGGGTATGAGATCCGTTTGATCGGCGATAACCCTCATGCGGCGAAATACGCCGGGGTGAACATTGTGAAGAACACGATTCTGGTGATGGCGCTTTCGGGCGCGCTGGCTGGGCTGGGCGGTATGAGTGAAGTGTCGGGCGTTGTCCGCCGGTTGCAGACCGCGCCTCTCAACGCGGGGTATGGCTTCACCGGTATCATCGTGGCGTGGCTGGCGAAGTTGAATCCGCTGGCGATCATCGTCGTTTCGATCTTGTTCGGCGCGTTGATTCTGGCGGGGCGCGAGATCCAGCCTTCGGGCATCCCGAAAATGATTCAAGGTATTATCCTCGTGTGTTTGATCGCGAGCGATTTTCTGTTGCGCTATCGCGCGCGGGTTGTGAAAGGTGAAGAGGAATAAATTTATTAAGTGATGTTGCGCAGTTTTGCTTCGGCAGTGAACCGTCCACGAATAAAACCACGAATTTACGAATGGCAGCGCGTCAATTCGTTTACATGTGCCCGTTAGGGTATTCGTGCAAATTCGTGGACGGTAATCACAACTGCGAAAGAACATCTCTCCGCCAAAAACAACCCTGCATACGGCGGCTTATTAACCGCTTTTTGAAACACGGAGTCACGGAGACACTGAGAAAGAAAATAAAAAAACTCCGCGACTCACATGTCCCGATGTTTTTCGGGAGCGCCTTCGTGGTTAAGGATTTGAGATTTTTGCAGGATAGTCATTCGTAGGTCAGGCTTTTAGCCTGACGTGCTTCTAGCATTTGACATATGGCGGGTTAAAAACCCGCCCTACAAATACTTATGCAAGAGGTTGAATAGGAATCATCGGAGAAATTATTTTATGGATCCCATCGTTATTCTTCAGGCAGGCGTCGCCAGCGGAACCGTGCTCCTCTTTGCCACCTTGGGCGAAGTATTAGCCGAACGCTCTGGCGTGCTGAACCTCGGCGTGGAAGGCATGATGTTGATCGGCGCGATGACCGCCTTCAGCACGACCATCGCCACCGGCAACCCGTGGATCGGCGTGCTTGCCGCGATGATCGTGGCGGGCTTGCTTAGTCAGATCCACGCGTTCATTTCCATCACTCTGCAAGCCGATCAAGTGGTGAGCGGGCTTGCGCTCACGCTCGTTGGAGCGGGCATCAGTCTTGTGTTAGGCGAAGGCTTGAGCAAGGCGGGGACGGTTTCGCTCATGCCGAGTTTTTCCATCCCGTTGCTTGCGCTCATCCCGGTCATCGGTCCGATCTTCTTTACCAACCAAAGCGTATTGGTTTACATTGGATATTTACTGACGCCGCTCGCATGGTATTACATCAACCACACCCGCCCGGGTTTGCATCTTCGCGCAGTGGGTGAGTATCCCTCCGCGGCAGACGCGCTCGGCATCAACGTTTTTCGTTTGCGTTACGCGTACGTCTTCGTCGGTGGGATGCTGGCGGGGCTGGGCGGCGCGTCGATTAGTCTGGCAGTCGCGCCCGGCTGGTTCAGCGAACTGACCACGGGCGGGCAGGGCTGGATCGCGGTCGGACTCGTCATCTTCGCGCAGTGGGATCCGATCCGCGCGGCGATCGGTTCGTACGCGTTTGGCGCGCTCCGTCGTCTCATCCTCGACATTCAAGGTCCGCTCACCCTGCTCGGCTTTGACAATCCCTTTTACTACAACTCCTACCTCGGTTTCTTTTTGCAGATGATTCCCTACGCGTTCACGGTCATTGTGCTGGTGATCGGCTCGCGCGAATCGATCCGCAAACGTCTTGGCGCGCCCGCCGCGTTGGGCGTCCCGTACATTCGCGGCGAGAGAGGCAAGTAATTTTTACCGAGAAGGGCAAAGATCGTGAAGGAAAGAGTAAGTCTTCACATTTGCCGCGTTCAAGAAAATAATGCTGGATCACATCGCCTCCACTCTCCGCGAACAATGCGGACTCCATAAAGACAGACCCATCATTGCGGGCGTATCCGGCGGACCCGATAGCTTGTGTTTAATGAATGTGCTTCGCGCCGAGGGCTATCGAGTCATCGTCGCGCACTTCAACCACAAACTGCGTAACGATTCCGACGCGGATGCCAACACAGTCGAGCAAGCCGCGGGACGACTCAACCTCAAGTGGGTGATCGAAAATGGCGATGTGCGCGCTTTTGCCAGCGCGGAAAAACTATCGATCGAAGAAGCCGCGCGGATATTGCGTTATCGCTTTCTAATGAAGCAGGCTCGCCGTTACAAGGCGCAAGCTGTGGCAGTGGGTCACACGGCAGACGACCAGGTCGAAACCGTGCTCATGCACTTTGTTCGCGGCGCGGGCTTGGCGGGCTTGAAAGGCATGAGCCACCGCGCGATCATTCACATGTTCGACGATGAAATCCCCATTGTGCGCCCATTGCTCGATGTCTGGCGCGAAGAGACGGTCGTCTATTGCGCGGCAAACGGGTTTCGTCCGCGACACGACCCCAGCAACGCCTCGCTCGATTTTTTTCGCAACCGCTTGCGTCACCTGCTCATCCCCACTCTCGAATCATACAACCCGCGTTTCCGCGAGACGATCTGGCGCACATCGAAATCGCTGGCAGGCGATCACGAAATCCTGGTCAACGCGCTCGATGACGCATGGAAGGATGTCGTCGCCCAGGAAACAGCGGACTTCGTCGCCTTCGATATTTCCGCATTCGCCCAACAACGCGTCGGACTCCAAAGGAACCTGATTCGCCGCGCTATGGGGCATCTTCACCCCGACAACCTCGACGCGAGCTATGCCACCCTCGAACGCGCTGTCAATTTCATCGCAGACTCCGAGCATCCCACGCGCATGGATTTGTCGAAGGGTTTACATTTGTTGCGCGAAGGATCGTTGCTCTACGTTGTGCAGGGTCACATCACGCTCCCTGTGGAACGCTGGCCCCAACTTCCTCAAGGGCAATCGATGATCTCGTTGAGTATCCCCGGTCAGGTGGAATTATCGGGCGGTTGGAGACTCAACTGTGAACGCTGGAATATTGCCTCGCTTGCCATGGAAGAAGCAAAAGCGAATGAAGATCCGTTCCAGGTGTGGTTGGATGCGCAGGAATTATCTGGCTCGCTTGAACTCCGCGCTCGGGAGGACGGCGACCGCTTCGAGCCGCTCGGCATGGACGGTCACGAGGCGAAACTTTCCGATTTCTTTATCAACGTGAAACTGCCCCAGCGCGCGCGCGACCGCTGGCCCCTCTTATGTATTGGCGAGCGCGTGGTGTGGGTGCCCGGCTACCGCCTTGCGCATCCGTTTCGTTTAACGGAATCCACAAGGCAGGCGGTCTACTTCTCATTGACCAGAGATTGATTCACCCCAAGGAACACAAAGGGCGCTTAGGTATTCCCCGCAAGTTTTTGCAACTTAATGAACAACTCGCGCCATTGGATCTTCGACACGCCAAGTTTCTGGCGGATCGCATCCGGTTCCACACCGGCGCGATAATCGTTGAGGGCGCATGTCCAGCGGCACATGTCGAAGGAGAGGTGCTTGTTGAGTCCCGCTTCGTTGCTGACGTCTTCGAGCAGGTATTCCAATCGTCGTTGCGACCACGGAAAGAGTTTGTCCTCCGGCTTGTACTGGGCGGCATATTCCTCGTAGGCGGGAACCCAGTCTTCGGGCAGAGTGATCTTCCGTTCCTTGTAGCGATTCGCGGGGGTCGCATATTTGATGAAGACTTGCAGTCCGTTGGGCGAATCCAGTTCGAGATGCTCGAGTTTGATTCCGAGAGTCTCGCTCTTTTTGATCCCCGTTGACAATAACAAATACACCAACGCGTACGGACGCGCATCGGGCTTCGCGGCGCGGCGGTGACGATCTGCGGCGAGGAGAACTTCATCGTATTCTTTGGGAGTCAGCACAGTTGGGATGGGACTGATGGCAGAGCGTTGCGCCACCTTCTCGGCTGGGTCAACGACCAACGCGCCGAACTTATGCAACCAGCGAAACAGCGATTTGACCGCCGTGATGCGCCGCGCCAACGTCTTGGGACTGCATGGCACGTCGCGCTCTTTTTCCATCCATTCGAAGTAGCGGTTGAGTTCTTTGGTGGTCACTTTGCCGATGGTAACGTCTTCAGGCAGGAAGGTGGTGAGCAGGCGCACATCCGACAGGAAAGCTTTGATCGTGTTCGGCGAGCGTCCCTGGTCAGCGAGGTAACTCTCCCACGAGTTGATCGCGGTAACGAGCGGCGTGTTCTGGTTTAGGTGCGAGGCAATTTTCTCAGGCATGACATCTCCTCTTGTTCGTGTAGTTTAGCCGAGGAAAGAGGAGGTGTCAACTAGGGTAATCGCATTTGAAAATCTCGAGGCTCAAAACACGGTGTTATGCCTTCGAATCCGCTAATCTTCGCCAGTCTGCGCGAATTTTTCCGAGAAAGGTTAGCGTGAATTCGTGAGGATTAGCGGACAAAAAATCCAAATGCGATTGCCCTAAGGTGTCAACGGAGAAGTTTGATGATTACCATTGCTTATAATACAATCTGAATTACTATGCCTACCAACAAAACCGTCTGGTCCTCCGAGCAGGGCGACTTGCGAAAATCGCCATCTCCCTCATCGAGAGGGAGTCTTCCCCCTCAGCAACAAACCATCTACCTCCACCGCGAATCGGCGGGACGCGGCGGCAAGGCGGTGACGTTGGTGAGGAATCTTGTGTTATCGGCGGATGAGATGAAGTCGCTGGCGAAGAGGCTCAAGCAGGAGTGCGGCACAGGCGGAACGGTGAAGGACGGGGTGATCGAAATCCAAGGGGAGCATCGCGAGAAGATCGCGGGTTTGCTTATGAAGTTGGGATATAAAGTAAAAATCGCAGGTGGGTAAATTTGTAGACAGGATTATTCCTAGCCACCCGACAGCTTGGTTTTTGGACGCAGAAAAACGCAGATGGACGCAGATTTTTTTGCAAGCCATTCTGAAAAATCCATCTGTATCAGCGTTTTCAGCGTTCACACCGCACTGGCGCTCGGCGCAAGTGTCTGCGTCCCATTTTTAAAACTGTCAGGTAGGTAGGATTATTCTTGTGGTTAAGGATTCAGCCACGGATACTTCGACACTCCTTTCAGGCTCAGTACAAGTTTCACGAATTTGCGCGAAAAAAGCCGACCAAGTTGAATCTGGTCGGCTTTCGCTTTACGCGATTCGGGAAAAACAAAATCCGTGAGAATCTGTGAAATCCGTGGCTAATTACTTAAAGATTAAATTGGGAGGCAAGTCATCTCCTTGTTATTTGCTTAGCCGTCGAATTTCTTCCCCCGCGCAGATTTCTTTTTCATACAAAAACTCGCGGCGATAGATTTTCATCCCGAAGCTTGTGTAAAACTTGGCTGAGTCGGTGAAGCTTTGCGCATCGGTATCCAGGATGACGCGCCGCATCCCGTTTTGGTAAAAGGCATTGAATGCGGAAAGCATCAGGTTTTTGCCGACGCCTTTTCTGCGGAATTTGGGATTGGTGAACACACTGCCCACACGTCCCGTATTCGGGAATTCGACCAGTTTTGCATTGCACAGAATTCCGCCTGCCGCTTCATCGCCAACAAAAGCAATGAAGCAATAGCCTTGGGCGTTGGAATAGTAAGGATCGATAACAGGCTCGTCTTCATTGTTCTCTTCTTCAGGCTCGGCGCTTTCAAGGGGCGGGAGCGAATACGCGCCCCAATGATCCATGAACGCGGCATCTTGCACGGGGCTGACCAGATCCCAATCGTCATCGTTGTCTAAATCGAAAGAGCGGATCTTCATGTCACCTGAAAGCGCATGCTCGCTTTTAAGTTGAATGTCGTAATGCGCCCACGTGCGGATATTGGAAAAACCCGCCTCTTCAAACAATCGGATGGCTTCATCGTCCGATTCAAAGATATTGACCTGCAAGACGCATCTGACTCCCTTTGGGGCGTTCGCGCTTAGTTTGAACGCTTCCTCTTCTGCCCACTGGATCAGCATGGAGCCAGCGCCGGTATTCCAATGATCGGGGCGGACTCCGCCGCCTGTTTCAAAGACGAAGTTATTTTCCTTGTCTGCGACATAAGCATACCCGACGATATTTTTTTGCTCATCTTCAACAACAACTTTACTGCTTGAAAATGGAACATAACGGATCAAGCGGATATTGCCCGCGCCATCCACTACGGCGCGAGGGTTGGCGCGGTTGGCGTTCAACATATCCACGACTTGTGGGGCATCGGCGGAGGTGTAGTGTCGGAGGGTGTATGATGTCATGAGGTTTCCTTGATTTGAATCGTCCCGCAGGGTTGCTCGAACAATTCGCGTGGTTCAACCAACCTGTGGGACGTTTGGGCAATTATGCCACTGGTTTATTTTTGCGCCGCGCCGCGAACATCCCAACAAACAATCCCAGCAAACCGAGCAACATCATATTGCCAAGAGTATCGCCGACCTTCGGGTACAGCGTGTTGACGGATGTGATCGGCACGGTCATGTTTTGGATGCCGACAAATTCACTTTCAGGCTCCTCAAACGTGTCAATTTGATTGAGCACGTTGCCATACGCGTCGCTGACCAGCGAAACGCCCTGCCCTGTTTGGCGGAAAATTGTGACGCCATTTTCCACGGCGCGGAAGGCGACCATGTTCGCGTGGATGTCGCGCACGCCGAGCCAGTCTTGCGAGGGGACAATGAGCAGGTCCACATTTTGGGCGCCAGTTTGTTTGATGATGTTCGGGAAGTCCGCGTCCCAGCAGATCACCGCGCTGAGTTTGCCATAGGGTGTATCCACCGTCTGCAAAACGCCGTCGCCTTTGAGCGTGCCTTCGAACATATTGCCGCCATATTTGACGTGATGCAAAATCACGTCGCCGTTCGGGTCAATGATGCGGACGGAATTCACAGGCGGGGTTTGTCCGATGTCAAACGTCGGCGCGACGATATAGATATTTTCTTCTTTGGCGAGCATACCCGCATTGGCGATCATCGTCTCGATCTGGTCGGTTGTGCCAATTACGCCGCCTTCTTGAATGACGACGATGTTCGCGCCACTCTGAGCCAACATGCGGATCTGATTCAATTCTGCCGCGTGCAATTCATCCATGGCTTGACGAAAACCCGCTTCATCCCCGCTTTTGAATTGATTCAGCGACTGGGACAGAGTCCCCTCTGGGAGCGAAAAGCCCGCGATGACGGCGGTCTGCTTGGGTTGGGCAGGGAGCAGAATCCGGCCGAGGCTGAGAAGAAGGATGAGGGTGAGTAGCCCAGCCGAAGCCCAGGAAAGAGGCGAAGCGTTTCCTCCCCAAAAATGATTGACCACGCTGGCGAATAGACTCATCACGAAACTGATTCCCCAAATCCCAAAGATGGATGCGATCTGCATGGCGACGGGGAAGCCGCGTTGGGTGTATGCCAGCGCGCCGAACGAACCAAAGGGACTACCGCTGGCTTGGAAGAAGTCGAGCGCGGTGGCGGCGATGGGGTAGATGATGAGCGCCCATGCGGAGGCGGGGAAGCGAACGTGAAAGTAACGATCGATGACAACGGCAAGCAGGGTGATGGGCGCGACGGCAAGGAAGAAGCCGATTTCACCGAGGCGCGGGAAGAAGGTGGCGCCGCTCCACGAGACGATAAGCGGGATGGCGGTGGCGAGCCAGAGCAGGGCAAAGTCGAGCCCTGGTCTTTGGCTGTTGCGATAGAAGCGCAAGGCGAAGACGGGGACGATCCACGCGGCGAGAGGGAGGTTCCATTTGCCGCCGACGGCAATGAAATTGAGCGCGAAGATGATGAGCAGGTAGAGGTAGTTGGACATGAGGGACTCCTTGTTTGACGATGGGCGATTGACCATTGACGCTGGAGATCGTGTATCGCCTGTGGTCTATGGTCGAGATAGCGTCATTGTATGGATTTCCCCCGCTCGCCGCATCGTCCTTTCGGCGCGAAAGCGGACATTGTCCGTTCGGACAATATGCTTGTGGGTGGGTTGAAGTACAATGCGAAGCATGAACAGCCCCAACGTCAATCTTGACCGAAAAATAGTTTTCCCGTTCTATATCTTCCTGACCGTGCTGATGGGGTATTTGGGCGTGGCGGCGGTGATGTCTGTTTGGGAGGCGGGCGAAATGGCGGTGATCGTTTCAGTGATCGCGTTATTCGTTCTGCACATCGGGCTGTATTGGCTGAACGTGTTGTGGGTGGAGCGTAGTGAGCGCTGGCTTTTTTTCTATTACCCCGCGCAGACGGCGGCGATGGCGGGAATCGTCTTGTTGTTGAACGGACGCTCAGAAGTGGGACTGGCGTTTCTTTTTTCCGCCACCCTGTCCATTGTGGGAGAATCGCTGGGCGTTTGGGGCAATACGCGCCGCGCTTTTTTAATCGGCGTGTTTTACATCGCCTTGTTGCTGGGCATATTGTATTGGTTTTCCGACCGCGAGACCTTCTTCGGGTCGTTGACGGGATTGCTGGTCAACGGCGGGGCGATCATCTTATTCATGGTGATGTTCAACCACTTGTTCGCGCAACGCCAAAAGGCGATCGATCTCGCCGAAAGCCTCGAAAGCGCGAATGCCAAACTCGCCGCCTCCGCCGCCAAGATCGAGTCGCTGACGTTACAGAACGAACGCCAACGCATGGCGCGGGAGTTACACGACACGCTGGCGCAGGGCGTGGCGGGGTTGGTCTTGCAACTCGAAGCGGCGAAAGCGCATCTGGCGTCGCATCGAAATGAACGCGCCGCCGCCATCGTCGAGCAGTCCATTGCGCGGGCGCGAAGCACGCTGGCAGAATCTCGCGCCGCGATTGACGATTTGCGGGCGGCGCCGAGCAAGATCGAAGACTCGGTCCAGGAAAGGATCGAACGCTTCACACGCGCGACGGGTATTCCATGCGAAAGTGAAATCGTGGTGAACGAGAATCAGCTTTCCCCCGAAACGATGAATCACGCGCTGAACATTCTGGGCGAGTCGTTGACCAATGTTGCGCGTCACGCGCAGGCGGCGCGGGTGAGGATAAAATTCATCGCGCAAGGTCAAACGCTCGAACTTGAAGTCTGCGATAATGGCAAAGGCTTCGACGTGAATCGGCAGGCAAAAGGTCGCTACGGGCTGGTGGGGATGCGCGAGCGGGCGCGGCTCACAGGCGGAATACTCTCCATCCAATCCGATTTAAATGGAACGTGCGTGCAATTCGTGATGGGGAGGTCGTGATGATCCGCGTGATGATCACGGATGACCATCTCATCGTCCGCGAGGGATTGCGATTGATTCTCGAAACAGCCGACGATATCGAAGTCGTTGGCGAGGCGGTGGATGGCGCGGAATGTCTGGAGTTAACGAAAAAACTCAACCCGCAAGTCATCCTCATGGATCTGCAAATGCCGCGCATGGACGGCATCACCGCCATCGAGCGCCTGCGAAAAGATTTTCCCGCAATCGCCATTGTCATCCTCACCACCTACAACGAAGACGATCTAATGATCCGCGGTTTGCAAGCGGGCGCGCGCGGTTATCTGCTCAAAGACTCGAGCCGCGAAAGTTTATTGGATACGATCCGCGCCGCCGCGAAGGGCGAGACGTTGCTCAAGCCGGAGATTCTCGCCCGCGTCCTCGCGCCTCAGACGCAGGGGAAGCCTGTTTCGCCCATCCAAGCCGACTCCACTCTGACAGAGCGCGAACTGGAGGTGTTGCAATCCGCCGCAAAAGGCGAGCGCAACAAAGAGATCGCTTATCAATTGGGAATCACCGAAAGAACGGTCAAGGCGCACTTGCAAAGCATCTACCAAAAATTTGGCGTCGATTCGCGCGCGGCGGCTGTGGCTGTGGCGGCAGGCAAGGGGTTGTTAGGAACGTGACGTGAAAGGTATCACCCTGTGAGTTAGTTCACCTGATGCAGTTCAATCCCACAGGATTAGGATTTACGCAGTTGAATCTGTTGCGCCGTAGTTGACTGCGGTGGCGGCAGTGCAACTGCCCGCCAACTGCGTAAGTCCTGAGGATGCAAGAAAACAGCCCTGCGATTTGTTTCGCAGGGCTGTTTTCTTGTTATTCACTTGACGATCAATCCAAGTCAAGTAGGTTGAATCTGTTTACGGGACGAAAGTCCCACCGCCGAAGTCGTCGAAGTAGGCGTCTTTGGCGTTGATGAACCAGAGTCCGATGCGGCCGCCTTTGGGGTTGAAGAAAGCCTGGTCGCCGGCGTTGAGGGTGACAGCGCCAATCTCGACGCCGTTCTTGTAGATCAGCACCAAGCCGTTGGAGAGAGCGCGCGCGCCGAACTGATCGCCATCCGCGAAGGTGACGGGGATCTGGCTATAGCCGTACCATGCGAGCGTGTCGGGGCGGTAGGTCCACACGGTGACTGTGTTGGTGTTGGCGTCGTATAACACTTCGATCACGCCAGAACCCCAGTTGGGCAGGATCGAACCCTGAACTTTCAACAGCAGGTTTTGTTCGAGCCCGTCCTCGTCCACATCGGTGAGGGTTACGAAGACTTCTTGATCCACGCCGAAAGCGTTCCGCCAGTAGATCGGTCCGTTGTTGCGCACGTCCACCATTTGATTGCCGACGATCTTGTACGCGCTGGTGGAGCCGCGCCAGTTGGGTCCGAGCGCGGAACCGGGGCGATTGAAATTGTCAAGCACGGAGGCGCTTGGGAAGGGCGGATCAAGTTCCAGTCCGATAAGAACCGGGTCGTGATCCGATGAACGGTAGGCATCCGGCGCGTAAATGGCTTCCTGCGCGGCTTGTTTGAAGGACGTGTCGTAGTCGATCAGGTCGGCTTCATCGGAGTTGATGTGCCAGTCTGCCATGCCGGTCACCTGGCGGAAGAGCGAGCTGTTTGCCAAGCCGTAATCGAGGTAGCCAGTTTGTCCGTCGAACACGTACGAGTAGGCATCCTCACCCTGGAAGTGGAAGGCAAGGTCGGTGTAATCGTCGCTGGTGCCGGCGGTATCGTCTGAGCCAGCCTTGATGGCGTCGATGGGGTCTTCCTTGTCGTACGAGTTGAGGTCGCCGATGATGAGGAAGTCGGCGTCGTTGCTATTGGTCGGGTCGGTGGCGAGCCAGTCCACAATGGCTTGCGCGGCGGCTTTGCGGGTCTGATTGCAGTTGCCCTGACCATCGCCAAGATCCGGGTCGCCAACGTCGGCGCAGGCGGAGCCTTTGGATTTGAGGTGGTTGATGACAACCGTGAAGCGCGCGCCGGTGGCGATCTCTTCGAAGGTTTGAGCGAGCGCCGGGCGGCTCTTGCTGTCGTTGAAGCGCGGGTCGACCGATGAATCGAGGATGGCGAAGTTGCCAACCGGTACAACCGTGCTTGTTTTGTAGACGAAGCCCACGCGGATCGCATCGCCGCCGATGACGCCAGTGTCGATGAAGGAATAGGCGCCGGGTCCGAAGGTTGCGTTGAGTCCGGCTACGATCCCGTTGGTGGGGTCGCCGAGCGGGCTGACGCCGGGGGTGTTTTCCAATTCGTTCAAGCCGATCACGTCGGCGTTCAAGCCGGTGAGCGCGGCGAGCAGTTTATTGCGCTGGCGTTGGAATTCCAACGGCTGGCTGGCGTCGGCGCCGCGACAGTCGAGGTTTTGATTCGCGCCGCATGGGCCGGGTCCGGTATCGCTGTTCGTGGTATCGAGCGTCAGGAAGAAGTTGAGCGTGTTCATCGAGGCAACTTTGATACTGCCGCCAACATCTTCGGGAGAGGCCGGGCGCGGGTTAACAGAGGCATACGATGCGCCCTGCGTCGGCTGGATTCTGTAAATGTTGAACGAGTAATCCATGACGCCGGTCACGTTCGCAAGCGTATCTCCGCCGCGGAAGAGGTTCGAGAGATCGAACGGGCTTCCGTTGGGGTGGATGGCTGGGTCCGGGTTGGAAGTCGAGCGCCCATCGTCGAGGGTGATTTTATCGAGCAGGAAATCTTGCACGGCTTGCGTCACCTGCGGCGAGCCGGGTTCAAATTGGGCGGTGGGGGTGAGGTGGCGTTCCGAAGTTAACACGATCTCGTTGAAGCGGTCGAAGTTAAAGTATTCGGAAATCACCAACGCCTGCGGGAAGGTCACGCGCATGCCTTCAAAAGGCTCGAAATCTGTAACGGCGCTCACAGGCAGTGATACGGTTGCGGCGGTGGGGAGCGGATTGCCACTGCTTAGCACTGTCACGCCGGTGAAGGCTGTAATCTCGGTTAAGCCATTGAATTCAGAGACAACGCCTACAACTTGCACGAGGT
This sequence comes from Candidatus Defluviilinea gracilis, assembly GCF_057138825.1. Taxonomy (NCBI): domain Bacteria; kingdom Bacillati; phylum Chloroflexota; class Anaerolineae; order Anaerolineales; family Candidatus Villigracilaceae; genus Candidatus Defluviilinea; species Candidatus Defluviilinea gracilis. Next base: position 179,782 of record NZ_DBNHEF010000079.1, on the reverse strand, counting down.
CGCCAATCGCCACATTGACCGCCGGGGAAGATCCATCGAAGACAAAGATGCCTTCCGAGGTAAGCGGGTCGGCGTCTGCATCGGCATCCTCTTCTTGCGCGTGGAAGCCGTTGAGGTCGCCGTTCGCGCCGCTGGCGCCATCCTGGAAATCGCCAACGACGATACCTTTAATGACTACAGTCTGCCCAGCCACTGGGGAGGAGGCGCCGTTGCCCTGAACATCATGGATCTTATTTTCGGCGGGGCATCCGGCAAACTGACTGCCATCCACTTTTTTGCCGGGCGAGAATAACGACCCGCCCGAGCCGGTAGCGATGGAATGTTTGACAAGCGGGTCAGCCCCAGTTACGTCTGGGTCGCGCGTCAGGGATTGATTGTCGCCGCCTTCCGCGCCGTATGTGTAACTTGCCACATCCACCGCGCCGTTATTCAACGTGACGGTATCGCCGGTGTTGTTCAATCCCAACTGCCCGGCGGAAGCCGTTTGCACTAGGCTGAAGCCGAATGTGCCGGCAGGTGTGCCGCCCGCGAACACGACGATCGAACAACTGGCAGGGATGACCGTGCCGGCAGGGAAAGTGTGACGCGCGCTATTGCCATCGCTTAACGTCCAGCCGCTAATGTCTAAACTCGCCGGTTCGTTGTTAACGATCTCGACAAATTCATCCTGGGTGGCGTTGGCTGTGCCGTCGCCGTTCGCATCGCCATTGGCGGCATCCGGGTCGGCGTGGATTTCATTGATGACGATGGCGACAGGTTCCTGGACTGTCAATGCGATCGAAGTATTTCCTGAGCGCAGTTCCGCATCGGTAATGGAACACGCCAAAGTCTTGACGCCTTCGCTTGTGCCGCCGTCCACCGTCGCAGAGAATGAGAAGATATTGTCGCCGGCGGCGGCATCCCCATTCAAGCCGTCATCGAGAAACGCCTGTGTGGCGCTCCCGCCGATGGATGAAAGATCGCAACTCACCGCCAAGCCTGTGCTGGCAGGGTTTGTGCCGGGCGTCACAGTGACCGCGAGCAGGCTGGGGTCGCCTGGCGCCACGGTCGCCGGGGTGGCGGAGCCTGCGCCGGATGGATTCGTGGGACCAGCCACAACAAATGTCTGACCGGTGTTGGGGCTTCCAAACGTGTGGGCGGCTGTAGATGCCCAGGTGAAATCACCGTATGCGTCGCCACTGCCGGTCAATTGTAGAGATGAACCTACAGTTGTCGAACTCGACTGGGCGACTCCAATATCTGTGCTGGTCATACCGTTGGCGGGTCCGTTTGTTGCGGTAAAGCTACCTTCATAGCTCAGAAACTGGATAACCGTATCGCTGGCATTGACCAACGCGATACCGTCTGGGGCTCCGTTTTGTATCCCATTCAACGGGTAGGAAAGGAAGACCGTCCCATAGCCGCCTTGTTGATTCGGGATCGTTCCGCTTAATGCGTCGGTATCGTAAGTCGCTCCGCCGGAGCCATTGTAAAGGACAATGTCCCAGCCTGTCAGGTCGGTGCCTGCAGGGCCAGCGACTTCGATCGATTCGCCGGCATCGTCGCCGGCATTGTCGTAATGGATTTCGTTAATGAAGATTGTCGAGGTGGGGTTGGAAAACGAGCGCGGCGCCGCTTGGGCAACCTGGGCGGTTGATACTCCGCTCAAGATCAGCGCCAGAATCAAACTGACTGAAAACAACTTAGGTAGGTACCTTTTCATACGTTTCTCCTCAGAAAATATGGATGGGTTGGTATGCGCAAACATGCCTCAAAGGCTGGTCGGTTGTGAAGTTCGGTTTTTACGAACGCAAGCACCTCCTCATATCGATCACAATCGAACCAGAGTATTCCGATTCCCCGCCCGCCCATTTTAGATGAAGGGCAATAAAAAGGCAAGGCAAGTGTAACCAATTGCTCGATCCGGTCTGCGGTACGCCCGGTTCACGATTTTAGTTTCATCACTTTTTTCTCTCTACCGTACATTTGCACCGCTAAGTGTCGCCATGGCGCCATGCGACACCCGCAAAGCCTGTACTGAGCGAAGCCGAAGTGAACGCAAAGAAAACCTTTTTCACTTGGCGACCTTAGCGTGCTTTGCGGTAAAAATCTTTCATGTACGGTAGAAAAACTTTTTTCAATTCTTCGTGCGGCAATGCCTTCACAGAAAACCCAAGATGCCCGGTCATATCTTCTGCCGCGACCATCGAGTTGATAATGGCTTCTTCCGTCGCAAACACTGTCGCGTGCAACAGCGGATTGAGCCGTTCGTTGTCGAGCGCTTTCAGATCAACCACTCCGCTTTTACCCGCCAGCGCGGCGTTGGGATTCGCCGTTGAGAACGCGAGAAAGATATCGCCCGAGCCGTTGCCGCCCAACGACCCCGTCCGCGCCATGCCCAACGATACGCGCTTCGCGATCCGCTTGAGTTGATGCGGCAACACAGGCGCGTCAGTAGCGATTACCACGATCAACGAACCCTGTTCTTGTTTATATGGGTTCTCGCCGTTCGTCCATGCGCTATGTTCGGTGAGATATCGCCCCACAGGCACGCCCGCGATCGTCAACTGATAGCGGACTCCAAAATTGGATTGCGCGAACGCGCCGACCATCCACCCGCCGAATCGTTCAGGAAGTTTTCTGGAGGAGGTCCCGCTCCCGCCTTTGAACTCGTAACTCATCATGCCCGTCCCGCCGCCCACGTTTCCCTCCTCGAGTGGACCTGATTCGGCTTTCCTCAGCGCTTCTCGCGCGTGATGCGGTTTGACGAAGAATCCGTTCATATCGTTGAGCCAGCCATCGGCGGTCTCTGCCACCACCGGGCACGACCATTTCTGAAACAGGGCATTGTTCTCCGCCTGCCATTCGATGATCGTATCGCGCACAATTCCCACCGAGTGCGTGTTCGTGATGCCGATGGGACCTTCGAGAAAGCCGCCTTCCTCCACCCATGCCGCACCGGTCATTTCGCCGTTGCCATTAAAAGGAAACCACGCCGCAAACACCGGGTCATGATTTGCTTTTCCGCGAGGGTGGATAATGGTGACCCCTGTCCGCGCCGACTCGCCTTCGATGATCGTTGAATAACCGACTTCGACGCCCGCCACATCGGTAATCGCGTTGTACTTTCCTGTGTTCCCCTCAAATGGAATCCCCAAATCTCGCGCGCGTGGTTTTTTCATACATGTCTCCGTTGAGATAAAGATACTATGCGGGTTACGGGTTATGCGTTGAGCAATACGTAGCGCGTATGAATCCGTTCATTGAGTTGCCTTCGCCAGCCCAACTAACTGCCTTGCCACATCCTGCATAATTTCGTCTGGCGCGCCATCCACCGCTTTCGATTGGATGCGGGTATCGATCTGGTCGTTGACATAATCCACAGCGACAAAATCTTCAAGTGTGAGAGCGATCTCGGTGGTGAACCAATCTAAACGGCAGAGTGAAGCGATCGTCTGGGTGATGTGGCGTAGCGGGGCGAGTCCATATCGATGTTCCTCTGCCGTTGTAACCTCGGCATACACGTGCGTGAACGGGTGCCACCAGCAGGGATGGGTTTTTCCCGCCGCATAGAAAACTCGGAACCAGGCGGGGCGTCCCTGAATGGTGCGGGGAATGATTGTGGCTTGAAGCAGGTATTTCTGTTTGGGGAATTGCATGCGCGCGCGCAACACCTGCTCGAGGGAGAAAGCGCCCAGAACAACTCCTTCGCCGCCTCCCTCGTTGGAGGGTTTGATCACGAATTGAGATCCGAGCGGGTTCAGGTCCAGTTCGGGAAGGATGGGTTGTTCAAGAAAAGGAGGAAGCAGTATTGTGTGAGGCGTGATGACGCCCGCTGTGATGAGTTCGAGGTGCATTGTGGCTTTGTCTTCGGACCAAAGAGACAGTTCGGCGGGGTTGATCCGTTTTTTGCCGTGTTCTTTTGCCCAATTGTTGATCGGGAGGAAGCGGTCCTCGCCTTGTGAGCGGTCTAGCAACGTGTGGAAGGTGTGTTCGCCTTTGTACAGCGCGTTGACCGATTCGAGTAAGTTGTCTGGCGTGACCTGCCAGAGCGTCAGCCCCTGTTCTTTACAGGCTTTTTCGACAAGTTGAACAAAGTCAATATCATATTCCCAATACCACGGCAGGCAGATGTCGTGCTGCATAGGGGAATTGTAAGGGATGAAGGGGACAAGGCGCAAGACAGGAGAGTACGAGATATGAGATATGAGATACGGATTTCTGCGCATCTGCTTGCACGGTTCTACCTGTCTACGTGTTTACATACTCATCTGATTCCGAGTGTACATGTTTCTCTCCCGCTGATACAATCAACGCACTTCAAGAAAGGAACTTAACATGAGCATTGATTCGGTACAGGATGGCGTGGTGGTGTCGATGGATTACACCCTGCATGTGGATGGCGAGTTGTTGGATAGCTCGGATGGACAAGGCCCGTTGCAGTTCTTGGTCGGGTATGGGAACATCATCCCCGGGCTCGAAGATGAAATGATGGGGATGAAGATCGGCGACAGCAAAAAAGTGGTCGTTCAGCCGGTGGATGGGTACGGCGAATTCGATGAGAGCGCGTTCATGGATGTGCCGCGCGATCAATTCCCCAAAGACATGAAATTCGAGGAGGGGTCAGAGTTAACAGTGCGCGATAACGAAGACAATGTCCGCATGGCGCGTGTTGACCGCATCGATGGCGATATGGTGACGCTAAATTTCAATCACCCCCTGGCGGGAGATGTATTGCACTTTTACGTGAAAATTGTCAAGTTGCGCGAGCCGAACGAAGAGGAACTGGCGCATGGGCACGTCCACGAAGAGGGGCATCATCATCACTGAGTTTGGTCGGTAATTAGCCTAAGGCGCATTCGCCGGGGGCCAGGGGATTTCAACAGGTCCGCCATAGCCGTGTTTTTCCTGCACGAACACGCGTCCATGCGAAGGGATGCCGCACCCCGGCTCATCCACCTCCACGGTGATGAAGGGGAAATTGGAGCCCAGCGTTTCGAAGATGATTTGTCCACTTTCACATCGCCATACTTCGATAAGATATTGTTGCATGTTCGCGTCTTCGTATTTCCCCGGGCTGATGGGTACCGGCTCCCACGAAATGACAACCTTGCCATCCTCCTTGCGTTCGGCGGTTGCCCATGCTGGGCCGGGATAATATGGCGAGACCGGCAATTTCAAGCCGGGGTACACAATGGGCAGTTGTCCCGGGTCGCCTTGAATTTCAAGGAATTTTGCGTTTACCCAGCAATTATTATCCCGGTTGTTTTGGTCTTTGTTTGCCACCCAGACCCAATTGTTGGCGTCTGTCCGCCCGATTAATTTGACTTTCGTGGAGGCGTTGAACGCGAATAGATAGAGGTATTCAGCGCCGGGACCGTAGCGGCAACTCAACTTGTCCGCGATCACTTTAGCGGATAGATTTTCCACGGTGGGGGGCGGCGTTTGTGTGGGCGTAGGTGTTGGCAGGGGGGTATCGGTGGGTCGCGGTGTGTCAGTGGATATGGGTAGAGCGGTGGCGGTTGAGGTTGCGGGAATTGCCGGGGGTGTGTTCGCAACTGTAAGGGAGGGGGAGGCGGTTTGTCCCGATGGATTCGGCGCGCAGGAGGAGGTCAGAATGAGGCAGAGGAGGGAGAATGCTTTGATGTTCATCCTCGCATTGTACCCAATTGTTATGTTGCCGCCATGCTTCTCGAGTCATTGGCAAAACCGAGCAGGGATGCCATGCCTTGAACGAGGAGACTACCGCCGAAGAAAACCATGGAGTATTCCATATTGTTAGTGAAGAGTCCGCGTTGGAAGGTCCACACGAGGGTGGCGGTGCCGAGGATGACGAGACATAGCCCGGCGATGGGAAGTATGCCCGGCGCGATGGGGCGGGCGCATGCAACCCATGTGAGTAAGCCGATGAGGATGACGCTTGTTCCCGCAACAATTTTTGCTGTCATCCATGGAATCTCATTTGCTCGGATTCCTGAATTGGAGAGGGTGAGGGCGAGTAACAATCCAGCCACGATGGAATTGATCAACGCGAGAAACAGGGATATGGTTTTCATGAGACGCCTCCGGGTTGAAGTTTCTCCCAGCATAGGCGCGTGAGGCTCTCAAAGACTCTATGGAGGCTCTCAAAGACTTGAAAGTTGACCGGTTACTCGTCGTTGGATGGTTGGAAGCGAGGCTCAGCCCCCAATTTCAAATGAAGAAGGTAATACCAAAATGCGGAAAGCGCGCAGAGCGCCCCGCCGAGATACCAAAGTAAGTGCGGGTTGTAGTGATCGAGGATCAAACCTGCCGCGGCGGGCCCGATGGTGGCTGGCAGGGTCCAACCGAGATCATAGATTGCCATGTACCGTCCGCGCATATCTTCGGGGGCGAAGCCGGTGGCGATTACCCGGTTGGTGGGGAAGACGATCATTTCGCCGATGGTGATGATGATTACAGCGGCGAGAAACAGCGGAACGGAACGGATGAGCCCAATCATCGTGAAGCCTGCCATGAAGAAGAGCACGCCGGCGGTCATGGTGAGAAAGGGTGTGAATTTTCGTATTTTTCGGCTAACCCAAAACTGAAGTAGTACCACTTCAAGCCCGGTGATGGATAACATGGCGCCGTAAATTTTCGGGGCGATCCCGTGCGTGTCGCGCAAATAGACGGGCAGGGAGCTATATTGCTGTTGGTACACCAGCAGGGAAAGGATGCCCGCCACCGTGAACGAGATATAGCCCGCATCGCGCAGGACGATCCGATAATCGGCGAAGGTTTTTTTCAACGATTCGTTTTTCTTTGCTTCTTTGTGATGCGCGGGCTGGGTTTCGGGCAGTTTGAAATATAGGATGAGCGCGACGAGACTACTGAGGACCGCGTCGGTAACGAAGAGGGCAAAAAAGGATTTTTCAGCAAGCAACCCGCCGAGCGCGGTGCCGATGATCCACGAAAAATTGAAGACGACGCGCGTGATCCCGAACCCTTCCTGGCGTTTATTTTCCGGCAGGATATCTGCCATCATCGCGTCTTGGGCGGGCGCGGCGACGCGGGAGAGCAAGCCGACAAGGATGACAAGGAAGTAGAGCAGGTTGATGTTGTTTGCCAACCCAAAAGAGAGACTGCTCACCGCGCTGAAGATCAAGCCGAAGAGGATCAATCTGCGGCGGCCGAAGCGGTCTGTCAGGGCGCCGCCGATGGTGGAGCCGATAATTCCCGCGAGTGACGACATGCCGATGAGGATCCCCGCTTGGGTCATGCCGACGCCGAATTTTTCTGTAATGTAGAGCGCGAAGAAGGGGAAGAGTAGCGTACTGCCGATGGAATCAATGAACGAAGTAAAGACAACGACCCAAAAAAGAGAGGGAAACCCGTTATATGTCTTTTTGACGCTGTTGAGCATGAGTGACCTGTTTTTCAGGCGTCGGGAATCTTTCCCGCCTGCGGACTTGGATAATGATAATCGCTTTTTCGGGGAGTTTACTGTTCAGTCCTGTTTTACAGCTGTTCGTCATTATTTTGTAATTTGGGTGATTCTCTACTCACCCACGCTGAGCGGAGCGCGGGGACGAAACACCAGCCATCCGATATAGAAATTCTCTAACAATCTTTCCCATCTCCTCCCATCTTGGCTGTGACCTGTGCCTTTTCACCGCATGCAATGACAATCTCGCCAATAATTCTCTATTTCTCGCCAATTCGCTCAAGTGATTTGCCAGCGTTTCCGCATCATTCGGCTCGATCAAATATCCATTCTCGCCATGCGCGATGATCTCTCCCGCCGCGCCAGCCGTTGACCCGATCGCGGGCAGACCGAAGCACATCCCCTCGAGATAGACGATCCCAAATCCCTCGTAACTCGAAGGCACGACCAGCACATGCGCCTGCTTGAGCTTTTCGATGAGGGGTTCGTTATCTAATGTGCCGTGAAATGTGACAATGGACGATAGACCGTTGACCATGACAAACTTTTTCATTTCCTCGGCATATTTTGGTTCAGCGGTTAGTCCTCCAACCACGTCCACCCCGACCTTCGACCTTCGACCTTTGACTGCTTCGAGCAAAATATGAAGTCCCTTTCGATAAATCACATTCCCAAGAAACAGAATTCGTAACTCGTCACTTTTCGCGCGTTCGATAATTTCTTTTTCCGAAATCCCATCCCCAAACCTGTCCGTCGGCGGATACGCAACGACCGATGGTTTACTATTATCTAATAATCGACTAACTACTCTTTCTGTGGTCTTTGAATTGAAAATAAACCCGTCTACGCTTTGCAGGTATTTCTTTTCAACGATCCGATAAAGCCAATTCTGCCATGCGGGTCTCAACTCAGAGCATCGCAAGTGGTGGACAAGAGAAACGATGGGGTAGGGATGTTTCCCTGCGTTCGCCGCGATCAACGATGGGTGGTTGAGTTCATCTTGAATCAGAATATCCAGGTTGGGCGGAAGTCGAAATGGAAAATTATCCGTCAAATGTGACGCGTAATTCCGCCAGGGCAGGGAAATGATCTCAACTTGATCCCCTTGCGCTCGAAGATATTCCACCAGCTTGCGGTCATACAAATACCCGCCGCTGACTGTTTCTAAGGAGCCGTAAATAACAAATCCGATCTTCATAATTGGTATGTCACTCTGAGCCCTTCGATAAACTCAGGATAAACTTCGCGAAGAGTCTCTGATGCGGTGTAAGAGATGCTTCGTCGCTCCTCAGCATGACATGCCTAGCGTTCCACTCGATACGCCGCCCACGCGGACTCGTTCTCCCACAACACAACCTTCACCGCGGAGATGCTTTTTGCTGTGATGCGTTCACTCAACGACATTGCCAATATCCGCGCGAAATGCTCGATGGATGGGTTCAGTCCATCAAAGGCGGGACAATCATTCAACATCTGTTCCTTGTATTGACCAATGACTTCGTCAAGGTGTTTCTCAACATCCACAATGTCAACGAGATAGCCGTGCTGATCTAATTCCTTCCCTTCAAGTTGCAGTTCAAGAACGTAATGATGCGAGTTCGGGAAATTCTCGGGTCCCCAATCTCCACCGATGAGAAAATGCCTTGCGATGAAATTTCGTTTTACTCCCAGGGTGTACATTCTCCTCCGATCAAGACTTCACCGCACGCATGATGTGATGTCCGTTCTCTTTGATGACAGGCATGGCAAAATCGAACTTATCCAAACTGGTGCAATGGACAAGGTCGATCTCTGGGAATTCGGGTCGTAGAGGGTTATTAAATATTTTTGCATCGTTCGAGTTTCGCACGCGTTCCAGAAATGGAGTTGGGTCAGGCGTATGACCCCTCAACAACGCCTCCAGATATTCCGCGCACGCCAGGTCTTCTTCACCGCCATCGTATGTTTGACCTGTGACCACAAAGGTGACTGAATCAGGCGAAAGTTTTTGCAAATACATCGCGGTCTGGCGCGCGACAACGAAACTTGCGGCAACTATTTTGCTGGCTTTCACACTGCGAGCGATTCCCTGCGTCCCAGCGCCCGTGCGTTGGACAATAATTTTTCCGCTTAAATCAAGCGCGTTCGTTTGAGTGGGGGAGTTGCCGAAGTCGAACCCCTCAAGCGGGAGTCCGCCCACTTCGCCGCACGCGAGTGAATTGGGGATCTGCGCCTTGAGCTGTAACGCCTCCTCCACGCCGCTGACGGGATAGATCTCTTTTGCGCCGCGATGAAACACGAAGGCCGCATTTGTGAACGCGCGGATCACGTCAATGACCACAACGACTCCCGTCGCTTCGTGGCAGGTATCCAGGTTGGTGTAGTGAAATTTCATGGTGTTTGATTTTGTTAAAGGAAATTGTCTGGGTTGTCTTTCTTGCTCTTTGTGCTCTTCTCTAATTTTCTTCGCAATTCATGGCTGGTTAGGCTAAGAAATAGCCCGATTGTAGAAATTATGCCCCCTACTGGCACCATAACAAGAATCATCTCGATTTGATTTTCAATGATCGATTTAGATCGAGTAAGTAAATCATAGAAATAAAAACCACCATACATGAGGAGAGGGATAGCAAAACCAAGCTTAAGCGAACGTGCCCATCGTTCTCGAATGGTTGTGGGGAATCTATAGCCTTTGCTCCCAATGTAAAATAGAAATACCCCAACAACCATCATGAAGGTGAAAATTGCGCCGATAAGGATTTTCATTTAGTGTATTCAAGCAAAACTTGAATTGTCTTCTGCGGATGTTCATCCAGCAGACGATATGCTTCAGCGGCTTTGTCAATCGGAAAGCGATGCGTGATCCACTTCTGCGGTTGGATTCGCCTCAACGCTTCCCACGCGACGTTGAACCTGCGCGCCTTATCCCAGCGTCCGCTCAACTCTGGAGCGATGGTGCTGACTTGCGATGAAATAAGTTTGATGCGTGAACGATGGAACGCGCCGCCGAGGTCAACCTCCGCGCGTTTCTCTCCATACCATGAGCCGATGACGATTCGTCCGCTGAAGGCGGTCATTGCAATGGCATCATCCAGCGCGGATGGGGAACCTGTTAGTTCAAAAGTGAGATCGAAGGTCTGCGCGTAGGCAGATTGGGGTTTTCGGGGAGATTTATCTATTTTGTTTGAATTACCATCTTTCAATTTATCTGAATCAAACGAATCGTCCACGCCGATTTCGCGCGAGGCTTTTCTTCGCAAATCGTAACAATCAGAGGAGACTAATTGATCAAGTGGAAATTCTTTGAGCAAGGATGCAACGAGCAAGCCGACGACTCCTTGCCCTAAAACTAAAACGCGCTCACCGAGAATCGGAGCCGCGTCGTGGATCAGGTTCACGGCGGTTTCCATGTTGGGGAGGAAGGAACAGGCTTCGGCGTGGAGAGAAGCGGGGGCGAAGATCAAGGTTGACGGATGACAGATAAATGCCGAGGTGTGCGGAGCAAATCCAAAAACAAGTTTATCGCGTAACGATTTATCCGCTTGTTTGCCTATGTCTTTGATCGTGCCAACACACGCGTAACCGAACGCGAGGGGAAAGCATAAATCACTGCTTAAGGTATCGCGCGAATCGCTGAGGTGAGGGAATTGCCCGCGATAGACCAGCATCTCGGTGCCCGCGCTGATCGAGGAGCAAATGGTTTCGACCAAAACATCCTCCGCGCCGAGGGCAGGCAGAGGCTCCTCGCGGAGTTCCACCTGTCGCGGCGCGGTGAAGTAGACGGTCTTTCGTTTCATCCCCCAATTTTACATCAGGGCTTGTGTTTTTCCTTGCGAAGGTTCTCAACCCTCGCAAGGATGTTTTCATGATTTTGATTTATCAGCCCAGAGGAATGCCATCAAAAGAATTTCTGCGGCTTTGGCGTAATAGCCTGTTGCGCTGGATGTGCCAGCGACAAAATTTTTGTCGCCCATGATGACCCATAACACGATCGTGAGCGCGCAGTACCCGAACATAGCCCACCACATTGTTTTGTGATTCTTTTGGAACATCTCCATCGGGGCGAAATAGGCGGCAAGCAAACCGAGGTAACCCGCGCCGTTCATCACGATGGGGTCGGCTCCCATTTGCGGATACAACGATAAATGCAAAAAAGCGGTGGCAAGGTTCGTGAGAATGATGCCGATCTTTTTCCAATCAAGGTTCATGGTTAACTCCTTTTGGTTTGCTGAATAGATGCGTCTGCTGAACTTTATTTTACTTTTCTTGCGCAGAACGTCCCGCAGGATTGGTTTATCGAATTGGAGTTTTACATGAAAACCTGCGGGGCGGTTTTGGTACAAGCATTTTACTTTGCAATGCCGCGCCCTGCCAGAAGCAAACCAATGCCGCCGTTCAGAATGTCGCGCGCGCGCATGAGTAACGTGAGGCTGATCGCGGCAGAGGCGGGTTGTCCGAACGCGCCGAGCGCGAACACTTGACTCGCTTCCAACGCGCCCAAGCCCCCAGGCAACGGCATGAGGAACGCGATCTGCATGGCGGTCAGCGCGGCAAAAATTTGAACCGCGCTGATGTTCATTCCGAGAAACGCCACCATCAAATAATATTCGGTTGCTATGCCCGCGATCCCCGCCAATGATACGGTGATTGCGAGAGCCATTGCGCGCGCGTGTTTCCTGCTAAAGATCGAAGCCATTTGTTCAGCCACGACGATCAGCCGCGTCGCTTTACTTTTTTTCTGGATAAATGATTTGCTGTGAAGTATCTTTGCGATGGGGCGGATTTTGTTGAACAGCAGGATGGTGTACGCCAGCGGCAACGTCAGCAACACTCCCAGCCCGATCAGACTCAGGGCCAGCCTGATTCCGTTTCCTGAAATTAATCCCAGCCTGACGATCGCCCATGTACCAATGCCGATCAGCACAAAGTTGACAAGGAACTCGATCAGTTTGTCCATGATCACCGCGGACGTGGCGCGCGCAAGCGTGATTCCATGATTGCGTTGCAGGTAAATGACTTGCAGTGGTTCGCCTCCCACCTGCGGACCGAATGTGAAGTAACTCAACCCAAACACCGACAGGCGGTATCGAATCATCGGCAAAAACGGCATGGACGGATTCTCGGCGCGGACGATGATCCACCAGCGCGCGGTTATGCAGACGATGACGAACGCGTTGACGAACAGGATCGTTCCGATTTGCCAGAGTTGCAGATTTTTGAGCGCATTCCAAATTTCGGCGAAGGGTGCGTTGCGGAGGGCGAGGTAGAGGAGGATGAGTAGGATCGAGTAAATCGCGAAGACGCGAAGGAATTTCGCCCTCACCCTAGCCCTCTCCCGCTGGGAGAGGGGACTTACGGCATCAGAATCCCCATCTCCCGCTGGGAGAGGGGTTAGGGGTGAGGGAGGTGTCAAAGTACAGAAACTCCTTCACCTTCAGGCGGATTCTCAATTAATCGCTTCATCTCTGTCAATACGGCTTGATGAATCACATTGGTTTCTGTTGTCCCAAGTTGCTTTGCGTAAATGGGATTTCCAATTTGCACGCGAACGCGGACATCTGTGATCTTGCCGCGCATCATCATGAAGACTTGAAATGCGGCGGCGAGGGCTTCGCGCTCCATACGAGTTTTTCTGATCCTTGTAAGCGGATGGGTTATGGCTTTCTTCCACACCACGCCGCGGACGAGTATCGGCAAGATCGGAGTCTCGGGACTCATGCGCAAAAAGACGCCGACGCTGTCCGTCCATTGTTGAAGCGACTCTGCCGCGTCGGAATGGAAATCGGGATCAGGCTCGATGTGTCCTGCGGGATAAGTTAACACCGCGCCGCCATTCCGCAGAAAAGTGCTGACTTGTCGCACAAGCGTCATTCTTGACGACGGGTCATCGGTCACATAAAAGAGTTGTTTTGAAACGTTCGTCAACGCTTCGAGGAATGGACGTTGCAAGGCGATGATTTTTAAGTCGGGTCGGTTCAACGCGGCAAAGGTTGCAACTGAATCTGCCAAGCCTGGATGGTTGGACAATGCCAGAAAGCCCGAAGCAGGGATGAGGTCCGCGCCGTGGACGCGCACATCGTCGAAGTGACGTCGCAAGACAGCGCGCGCGCCTTCGGGTAATCCGCGTTTGCCTGTGACCGTGTCGAACTCCACCATTTGACGCGCGAAGGTTTGCGCATGGTTGAAAAAAACCTTTTGAACGAATCGCGCAGGCAACGTGCCGCTTCGCAAACCGAAAGAGGAGGCGATGTCATCGAGATTGATCTGTGTGACGGTGTCGAGTTGGGATGGCATGAGGGAGAGTTGCGGGATACGAGTGATCAGTTAGCAGTGATCAGTGAGCAGTGATCGGTAATTGGTAATTTGTAATTGGTTGTCGCCCGTTGTCTCATTCGCGCTCCATGGTGAAGTTCAGGGGATAGCCTGCATTGTTCGATTCGAAATGCGCTTTGTCGATCCGCTTCTCGGCTTCGGACTTTGCCAGCGTCTGCACATACGCGTTGCCGTTGATGTGCGCGGTCATCATAATTTCGGAGGCGCGGTCAACGCCGAGGTAGAAGACGGTCTTGAGGATATGCACGACAAAATCCATCGGTGTGACGTTGTCGTTATGGATGAGGACTTTATAGAGCGGCTCGAGGGCGGTTTCGGAGTCTTCGAGGATTTCGATTTCGGGGAGGGTTTGGAAATTCATTTTTTTACCACGAAGGACACGAAGGAGCACGAAGGAATTAATCTTTCAACTTTCCACTTTCTATTTTCCATTGTCATCTTTCATTTTTTCTTTAGCGCGTCAATTTCTTCTTTCGTCAACTCAATCTCCGCCGCGTCAAAGTTTTCTTGGATGTGTTGCGGGTTGAACGACATGGGGATGGCGATGACGCGCGGATGCGAGATGACCCACGCCAGCGCGATTTGAAAGATGCTTGCGTTGTGCGCCTTGGCGATCGCTTCCAGTGTTTTGTTCGAGCGTAGCTTGCCCTGGTCTACAGGCGAGTAGGCGGTGAGGATGATGTCATTTTGTTGGCAATAGTCCAACATGCCGTTCTTCACATACGAACGATCCGAAATACTGAATGGGACTTGGTTCGTAATGATCGGCGTTTCAGAAAGCGACTGCGCTTGTTTGAGCAGTTTCAGATCGAAGTTGCTCACGCCGAGATGTTTTACTTTTCCATCGCGCGCGAGTTTGTTCAAGGCGCGGAACGTCTCTTCGTATTGTGTGCCAGTCCCAGGCCAGTGGATGAGATACAGGTCAATGTAATCCATGTTGAGTCGGCGCAGGGAATTTTCACAGGCGGATAATACATCATCGTATTGAAGATGACTCTCCGTTACTTTAGATGTGATGAATATCTCTTCGCGTTTCTTCCCCGACCTGCGAACTGCTTCGCCGATCAATTCTTCGCTGTGCCCGCCCGCGTACATTTCGGCGGTGTCGAAGTGGGTGTAGCCAACCTCAAGGGCGGAGCGAAGCGCGGTCAACGATTTTGAGTCGAGCGAGCGATTCGGCGTTGAATCTCCGCCGATGCTCCATGCGCCGAATCCAATTTTGGGAATCGAGAGTCCGTGCAGAGATTCGTATTTCATGTTTCCCATTCTACCCCGTCATTCTCTGAATCGGATTTGGCGAGCAAGCGTTCGGTGGCTTCGATCTGTTCGCTGTCGCCGATGAAGCCGACGCGGTCATCTGCCTCGAAGGTGGTAAACGATTTGGGATTGGCGATCAGCTGTCCCTTGCGCATGATCGCAACGACCGACGCGCCAGTGAGCGCGCGCAGGTTTGCATCCTGCAGGGTTCTGCCCACGAGCGGATTTTCCACATTGAGACTGAACCACGTCACTTCGATATTGCCGCTGGCGTTGATGAGGTCATGCAAGAGGCGATGTTCGTCTTGCGTGTTGATTTGCGTATCATAATGATCGCGGCGGACGGCATCCATGTAGCGGATGATCTCTGTGACGGGAAAATCTAATTTGAGAAGGGTGTGCCGAACAATTTCCAATCCGCCTTCGAGTTCGGGGTGAATCACATCTTGCGCGCCGAGTTGCGCCAGTTGATTGATGCCCGCCTCCGTGGTGGCGCGCGCGATGATGGGCAGATTACTCGATAGATCGCGCGCCGCCGCAACGACCAATTCGTTCGCGGATTCATCGTGGCTGGCGACGACCAGCGCGCGCGCGTTTTCCAAATGCGCGTGGGTGAGGACTTCCGAATTGGAGGCGTCGCCGTACAGATTCAAAATCCTTTTTTGGTTGAGTTGCTCGATGTGGTCGGGGTCGGAGTCGATCACGAGATGCGGCACAGACATTTTCACGAGCAGGTGTACGATGTGACTCCCGACTCGTCCATATCCGACGATGACAACATGATCCTTGATCGTTTCGTCTGGCGCGGCGGGGATGGGCGCATGACGATCTAAGATGCGCCACAACATTGGAATCTTTTTGAACCACGTCTCTGCGGGTTGAATCAAACGATATATAAGCGGATTGATCGTGATGGAAACAAGCGAGCCTGCGAGGATCAACGAGTATTGGTCGCGGTCGATCAACCCAAGCGACATGCCTTCCTGCCCCAGAATGAACGAGAACTCGCCGATCTGGCTTAATGCGGCGGCTAACACCAACGTCGTGCGGCCAGGCCATGGAAGGACAAAGCCCATGATCAGCGTTACCAACGCCTTACCAAGGACGATCAATGCGCTGAATAACAGAATGATGCCAAGGTGATTGAAAATGTAATCGGGGTTTACCAGCATCCCGATGGAAACAAAAAATAGAACGGCAAAGGCTTCCTGAAATGGAAGAACGTCCGCGCCGACTTGATGGCTGAGAGGCGATTCGTTAACGACCACGCCTGCGACGAATGCGCCCAATGCCAGCGAGACCCCGAACAATTCCGCCGCTCCGAGCGCGATGCCGAGCGCGATCGCCAGAACAGCCAGAATGAATAATTCGCGCGAACGCGTATGCGCGACTCGCAGTAGTATCCAAGGGATGAGTCTCGTCCCTGCGAACATGACCAGAATCACAAACCCCGCCGCCTTTAGTAGGGTGAGACCCACTTGCATCCAATCAAACCTGCCTGACGTGTTGGCTAATGTTGGCATCAGCACGAGGATCAAAACGGTTGCCAAGTCTTCCACGATAACCCAGCCGATGGCGGCTTGACCATGAGGCGTGTTCAAGAGTCCGTTGTCCGTGAGACTTCGTAAGAGGATGACCGTGCTGGCGATTGAAATTGCCAAGCCGACTACGATCCCTGATGTGACAGTCCACCCGTTGAGTTGACTGAACCCGAATCCCAGCAAGGTGACGACGATCATTCTTCCTATTGCCCCCGGGACTGCAACCGAACGTACCTTCCACAGATCGCTGAAAGAAAAGTGCAATCCCACCCCGAACATCAGGAAGATGACGCCTAACTCTGCCAGTTGGCTGATGGTCGCTGTATCTCCCACAAATCCCGGTGTGAACGGACCGATGACAATGCCCGCGAGTAAATACCCCACAATGGTGGGCAGACCCACGCGCCGCGCGATGATCCCGCCGATGAATGCGACCACCAATGCAACGACGATGTTGATGAGCAAGGGTACTTCGTGCATCGTTCCTCCAAATTCTATTAAGTTAGCTCTCGTTTAGACATCTTTCCAATTGTACCTAATAAAAATCCCGCCTGACGAGGCGGGATGAAGTTACTTCAACAGCTCAATAAACTCTTCTGCAGTTAGTTGACTCTGTCTCATAATGGAGCGAAGTACTTGCGGGTTTATATCCCCGGGGTGATTTGGTACAGTTACGAGTAAATTTCCCCGCTTGAATTGAATGTGACTTCCTTTTTGTCGTACTTGACGAAAGCCCGCTTTTTCAAGCGCAGAAAGAACCTGGCGAGGCTTTAGAACAGGAAGTTTAGGCATACGCCTTAATGGCTACATCGACTTTGAATTTGAAAACCTCCAGATCGTCGGCAGGTAACGAGTTGCGCGGATCATCCGCCGCAGGCACGGGACGTAAATATGGAAGTCCGTCTTCAAATGAACCTTCAAGGTGAAGTGATGCGGCTTCGAGCAAGGTGTTTCGCGCTTCCTGTTGCGTTTTTCCTTGAGATGCGACGTCTAGTTCAGGGCAAAGCGCAGAGAAGGCATCGTCTTCTTTCCAAATTAAGCCAGTAAATACAAACATTTCCATAGGTCGCTCCTGTGAAAATTATACACCCTCACGCCCCCAGCCGATTGATCCCATCGAACGCGGCGGTCTTATAACATTCTGCCAGTGTGGGATAGTTGAACACGGTGTTGATGAAGTATTCCACTTTGCCTTTGAACGCCATGACAGCCTGACCGATGTGCACGAGTTCGCTTGCGCCTTCGCCGATGATGTGCACACCGAGCAGTTCGTGCGTTTCGAGGTGGAAGATCAACTTGAGCAAACCGGTCTGGTCGCCGATGATCTGTCCGCGGGCGATCTCGCGGTATTGCGCCTTGCCAACTTCGTAGGGGATGCCCGCTTCGGTCAGCTCTTCTTCGTTCTTGCCGACGGTTGAAATTTCAGGGATGGTGTAAATGCCATACGGGAAAAGATCGGGCGCGCTTTGGGTCGAGATGCCAAACGCATGACATGCGGCGAGTCGTCCCTGTTCCATCGAAGTGGACGCGAGCGAGGGGAACCCGATCACGTCGCCGACGGCGAAAATGTTCGGCGCTTTCGTCTGATACTTCTCGTTCACTTTGATCAAGCCGCGTTCGTCCATTTCGATTCCCAGCGTATCCGCGCCGAGCGACTTTGTCGCGCCTGTCCGCCCGATGCTGTAAAGAGCCATCTCGGTGACGATCTGTTTTCCGCTGGCGAGCGTGATCTTCACCCGTTCGCCTTGTTCGTCGTTGATGGGTTGAATATCATTGACCTCTTCGCCCAGTCTGAAGATCGCGCGCTGTTGGTTGAGGTGATACGTCAACGACTCCATGATCTCCGCATCCACAAAAGGGAGCAAGCGGCGGCGCTTGTCAATCACCGTGACGCGCACGCCGAGCGCGGCGAAGATGCACGCGTATTCGAGTCCGATCACGCCCGCGCCGACTACTGCCAGCGTGCGCGGCAGATGATCCAACTGGAGCAAGTCGTCGCTGATGAAGATGCGCTTCCCGTCGAAGGGGATGTGTTCGCTACGTGTGGCAGTCGTCCCCGTCGCGATGATCGTGTTGGCGGCGGTCACATCGCGCCAGCCGTGTTGGTCCACCGACTTGAGTCGAATCGTATGCTCGTCCAAAAATGAGGCTTCGGCGGCGATCAATTCGACGCGGTTGCGTTGCAGTTGATGCCGCACAATATCCAGTTCATGCTGGATCACGTGATCAGTGCGATACAACAGATCCGCCATCGTAATGTTTTGCTTCACCGCATACGACGCGCCGTACAAACTATGTTCGCGATACCCCGAAAGATGCAGGACTGCCTCGCGCAATGTTTTGCTGGGAATCGTCCCCGTGTTGATACAGACCCCGCCCAATATCGTTTTGCGTTCGACGACCACGACGCGCTTATTCAACTTCGCCGCCTGGATCGCCGCGCGTTGACCCGCAGGTCCCGAACCGATCACGAGCAAATCATAATCATAGTCTGCCATGCTGACCTCTGTGTAGAACTTGATTGCGTGAATTATAGTCGCGTTGAGCGCGAATTTAAAGACGAATGCCGCGTTATGATGTGCGTGTATAATTCATGTCGGAGACAGGCTAATGGACTTTTTACTTTCAATAGATACGATGTGGATCGTTGCGTTCATCCTTGGCGGGTTTATCGTCTACCAGTTGCGTTCAGGAGAAATCCCCTTGCGCTTTTTCGGCTCCATCACGCGCAAGCGAGCGCCGATCATCTACTGGCTGTTCATTCTTTTTTACGTCGCAGTTCTGGGCATCGTGATATACGCGTGGATGGATGGGCTGAGGATTCCGATTTCGGAACTATTTGATTAGACCGCTTGCATGAGTCGGTTGTAGGTCAGGCTTTTAGCCTGACGCTCGCTTGGATTTTATGCATGGCGGGTTACAAACCCGCCCTACAAGTTCTTTTGCAAGATAGAGTGACGAAAGATTTTGGAGAATTACATGACTTCTGCCGTCATCATAGACGCGATCCGCACGCCGATCGGAGCCTTGGGCGGGATTCTCTCCCCGCTTCGCCCCGACGATATGGCGGCTTCTGTTATCCGTGAAGTGATTCAACGCTCCAGCCTCGACCCCGCGCTGGTGGAAGAAGTGATCCTCGGGTGCGCGAATCAAGCGGGCGAAGATAACCGCAACATCGCGCGGATGTCCGCTTTGCTGGCGGGTCTTCCCGTGGACGTGGCAGGCGTGACGGTGAACCGCTTGTGCGCGTCGGGGTTGAACGCGGTGAACCAAGCGGCGCGGGCGATCAAGGCTGGGGAGGGTGAGGTCTTCATCGCGGGCGGAGTCGAATCGATGAGTCGCGCGCCGTATTCAGTTCCAAAAGCGGAAGCGGGATTCTCGTTCGGCAATCTCACCGCCTGGGACACCGCGCTTGGCTGGCGATATCCGAATCCAAAAATGAAAGAAGCGCACGGCACGCACTCGATGGGCGAGACCGCCGAGAACATCGCGCAGGAACGTCCGCACATCACGCGCGAAAAGCAGGATGCGTTTTCATTGTTGAGTCATCAACGCGCTGTCGCGGCGATTGATTCGGGAAGATTCGAAAAAGAAATTCTCCCAATTCTTGTCCCTCAAAAAAAAGGAGACGCCAAACTCATCTCGGTTGATGAACGCCCGCGCCGCGACACGACGATGGAATCATTGGCGAGACTCAAACCCGCGTTCGCCAAAGAGGGTGGAACTGTCACCGCGGGAAATTCGTCTGGACTCAATGACGGCGCGGCGGCAATCTTGATGATGAGTGAAGAAAAAGCCAACGCATTGAATCTCAAACCGCTTGCGCGAATCGTCGCTTCGGCTGTGGCTGGAGTCCCACCGCGTGTGATGGGATATGGACCGATCCCTGCGACAAGAAAAGTTTTGGGACGCGCAGGCTTGCAAATGAAAGACATCGGGCTTGTCGAACTCAACGAAGCCTTCGCCGTTCAATCGCTCGCCGTGATGGAAGACTTGGAACTCGACCCTGAGATCGTCAACGTCAACGGCGGCGCAATTGCAATTGGGCATCCGCTTGGGTGTTCCGGCGCGCGGCTCATCGCAACTCTCGCGCATGAAATGAAATTGCGCGGCAATGTCAAATACGGACTCGCTACGCTTTGCGTCGGTGTTGGTCAAGGCGAAGCGACGATCATCGAGGCTTTATAGATTATCGGAGCGCGGACTTCAGTCCGCTTTTGGCATAAGGCGGACTCAAGTCCGCGCTCCGCATTTATTCTGAAGTCCGCATTCCGTATAATTTGAGATCAGATAAATAACCATGAAACGAACAATTTCCCTAATCCCTCTCCTCTCTCTTCTTTTCCTCTTGGCGGCTTGCAACGCGCCTGTGTCCACTCCTGAAGCATTGGCAGAGCCTGCTACGTCACTGCCCGAAATTGCCACTGCAATTCCCGCCACTCCCGCGCCTGCGGAGATCAATGCTCCGCTCGTACAATCGCCGGAGTTGATCAAGATCGAATTTCTCAATCCGCGCGACGGTTGGGGCGTGACCAAGACTCAGATCGTCCGCACGAACGATGGCGGCATCACATGGTACGACGTCACGCCGCCCGAAATGAGCGAGGCTGGCTACAGTGTGGACTGGTTCATCATGGACAACGACCATGTGTGGCTGCAACTAGCCGATAATGCGAATTATCCATTCGCAGGGTTTCAATATCGCACGACCGATGGCGGAGTCACTTGGAGCGAAATCGATACGCCATATAGCGGCGCTCACATTTCATTCCTCGATCCCAATAACGGCTGGGCATTGGCAGACCTCGGCGTTGGCGCAGGCTCGAACGCGGTCGCCGTCTATCAAACCACCGACGGCGGCGCGACGTGGACGCAGAAATTCATCAACGACCCGAATCAAGCGGACGCAAGCGAATCCCTTCCGCTTGGCGGACTCAAAGGCGGACTCGTTCCGCTCGACATGCAAACCGCATGGATCTATGGCGTAATCTACGCGCCCGGCACGCCATATATTTTCCGCACCGACGATGGCGGCGCAACGTGGTCGAACGTCACCCTGCCGTTGCCAACAGGCGCGGAGAATGCCGAGGTGGGAATCGAGCAAATGTCGGTGGTCTCAGCGAATGTTGTGTTTCTAAAAATGCGAGCGTTATCCGATTCAAGCAACCTCGTTATCTACGTTTCAAATGATGGCGGCGACACGTGGTCGCTCACGCCAACGTTGATCCCTGGCGGCGGCGATGCGGATTTTTTGTCGGATGGAGAAATGATCGTGTATAACCGCGAACAGTTTTACGTCACGCATGACGCGGCAAGAACATGGAGCATCATCCCGCCCGACATCAAATTCGGCGATTCGTTTTCGGGCATGGATTTTGTCACAACGAACATCGGCTACGTCATTTCATCAAACTCAGATACCAATCATACTTCGCTATATCGCACCGACGATGGAGGCGCCACATGGTTTCCCGTCATTCCCTGATCGCATTCCTTCTCCTCTTTTTAATTGGATGTACTCCCGTCTCTCCCGCAGGGACGCCTGCCCCGACCGCGTCGGCGGTTCCTCCCACTTCGACGCCCACCTCCGCGCCCGATTACGCCGCGCAGATTCGCAACGCCAACTATCAACTCGGCTTGCCCGACTCGTTGCGAATTGTGCAATTCACCAATGGAAAATACGAGTCAAGCCCGCCCGGCGGTCCGGAGTATGCTTCCGCGACTTTGATGGATCATTCCGCGCGCGGCGACTTGACCGGTGATGGCGTGGATGAAATTGCGGTCACGGTGGTTGAAAATTACGGCGGCACAGGCAACTTCGTCTTCATCGCGGTCTATTCCATTGCGAACGGCGAACCTATGTTTCTAACCTCCACGCTTGTGGATGACAGACCCGCCATTAATGCGCTGTCCATTGAAAACGGGGAAATTTTTCTGCGCGCCGTCACGCACGCTTCAGAAGATCCGTTTTGTTGCCCCACGTTGCAAAACGAACGGCATTATCAACTGATCGACGATCAATTGCAAATCAGCGATTACGTCACTTTTACGCCCGATGGGAGACCGCGGACGATCACCATTGACTCGCCGTTGAATGGAGCGGATGCATTCAGCTCGGTTCAGGTGAAAGGTAGTTTTGCGATTGCTCCGTTTGAAAACACGTTTGCCTATCGAATCTACGATGTGGGCGGCGTGGAACTTTCCGCAGGCTCGTTCACCGTAACGCCGACAGACCTCGGCGCGCCCGGCACATTCGAAACCATGGTCAACATCGGCGGGTTGTTGTCGGGTTCGGTTGTCCGCATCGAGATTCAAGACATCAGCGCGAAAGACGGTTCATTGCTTGCGATGGATTCAGTTGAATTGGTTGTAAAATAGACGTAGCGCAAAATTTATTTTGTGCGCGAACCTACTGGAGGAACCCATGCCGCACCTTGTTCGAGATTGGATGAGCAGTCCCGTTGTTGTCGTTGACCCCGATACCACCGTTTCGTACGCCATGACGCTGATGCGGCGGCGGAACATCCACAGCGTGATCGTGGAACTGAATGAGAAGAACAAGGAATATGGCATTGTCACGACCACCGACATCCGCGATAAGATCGTCGCCGTGAATCGCAATGCCGCCGAGACGCATGTGCGCGACATTATGTCGGGTCCCGTTGTCACCGGCAAAGCCGAATGGACGCTGGCGGAATGTTCGCGCGTGATGCAGGAAAAGAAATTCCATCACCTACCCATCACCGACGAACATGGCACGTTGTCCGGCATGATTTCAGCGACGGATATTTTTATGGCGGTGGAGGAGGCGGGCTGGGAGGAACCATCGTAAGATGTTGTAGCGCGACTTTCAAGTCGCAGTTAAGGGCGACATAAATGTCGCGTTACGATATAAACCATGCCGAAGCAGAAATTCTACGTCGTTTGGAAGGGACGCAAGACCGGGGTCTTCACCTCATGGGCGGAATGTGAAAAACAGGTGAAGGGATTCGTCGGCGCGGAGTTCAAGGCGTTCGAGTCGCTCAAAGAGGCCGAGTCAGCCCTCCAGTCGAAGTATGAAGCGTTCAAAGGGAAGGCGTCCACCTCGGGGAAGTGGAGAGAATCCGAAGAGCCGCCCATCCTGCCGTCCATCTGCGTGGACGCGGCGTGTAAAGGCTCGCCGGGCAAAATGGAGTATCGCGGCGTGGAAACGGAATCGGGCAAGGAAATTTTTCGCGCGGGTCCGTATCCCGATGGGACGAATAACGTGGGAGAGTTTCTCGCCATTGTCCGCGCGCTCACATGGCTGGTTAAGCATAAAAAGAAAATTCCGATCTATTCGGATTCGGAAAATGCGATCGCGTGGGTCGAGATCGGCGTTTGCAAAACGAATCTCAAGCACACCGGCAAGAACGCGCTGGTCTTTGCGATGATCCGCAGCGCCGAGAATTGGCTCGCCGAAAATGAATTGGACGACGACGCGGTGTTGAAATGGGACACGCGCGAGTGGGGCGAGAACCCGGCGGATTATGGAAGAAAATAATTCTGAATGATGAAGGATGAAGGATGAAGGATGAAAACTGCATTGTTGGTGATTGATATTCAAAACGATTATTTTGAGGGCGGAAAATTCCCGTTGGTGAATCCGCTGGGCGCAGCGAAGAAGGCGTATGAATTGCTCCAATGTTTCCGCGAGCATGGCGGACGTCACGTGCATATTCAGCACATATCGCTCGAGCCCGATGCGGCGTTCTTCGTGAAAGGCGAGCGCGGATCGGATATCCACGATTCAGTGGCGCATTTTGAGGGCGAGCCAATCGTGTACAAACATGAAGTCAACGCGTTTCAAAACACGAACTTGCTCGACCTGCTGAAGAGTTGGGAGGTCGAGCGCGTGGTCGTCACGGGCATGATGACTCACATGTGCGTAGACGCCGCCTCGCGCGCGGCTGTGGATTTCGGTTTCGATGTGATCGTGGCAGAGGACGCCTGCGCCACACGCGATTTGCAACATGGCGGCACGACCGTTCCCGCCGACTTAGTTCACAAATCCTTTCTCGCCGCGCTCACATGGTATGGCAAGGTGATGAAGACGGATGAGGTGATCGCGTTGCTGGCGAGTGAGATGAGTCAGTGATCAGTGATCAGTGGAAAGTGGAAAGTGGAAAGTGAAAAGTAATCAGTGATAAGTGATCAGTCTCCAGTCTCTAATCTCCAATCTCTAATGCCCAATCGTAAATCGTAAATCGTAAATGACTCTCCTCGACCCTGAAAAACAAAAGCAAGCCAAACAATACGCTCGCATCCGCCGACGATTGTGGCTGGTGGATACGATTTTCAGCGCGCTATATTTCCTCGCGTGGATTTATTTCGGCTGGGCGATCTCACTGCGCGAGTGGCTCACTGCTCACTGGTCACTGTTCACCAATCCTTGGTTACTCGTCCCCGCGTTTGTCGCTATCTTCGGCGGAATCCTTTTCCTCTTGAATCTGCCGCTCGGCTACTACAGCGGATTTGTCCTGCCGCATCGCTTCGGTCAATCGAACCAGACGTTCAAAGGCTGGGTCACGGATCAACTCAAAGGGCTGGTGGTCGGGCTTCCCCTCGGCTTGATCCTGATCGAACTGCTGTATCTCGCCCTGCGAGTCACTGGCGATCTGTGGTGGTTGTGGACGGCGGGCGGATTGCTCGTCTTCAATGTTTTGCTCATCAACCTCGCGCCGATCCTCATCATGCCGTTGTTCAATAAATATGTTCCGCTCGGCGAGGAACACAAGGATTTGGCAGATCGCCTGTTGAAACTTGCCGAGCGCGCAAATACGAAAGTCCGCGGGGTGTTCAAGTTCGATATGTCGAAGCGGACCAAATCCGCCAACGCCGCACTGACGGGCATCGGCAACACGCGCCGAATCATCTTGGGCGATACGCTCATCAACGAATTTTCCGCCGACGAGGTGGAGACTGTCCTTGCCCACGAGTTGGGACATCACGTCAACCGCGATATTCCCGTGTTGGTCACGTTTGGAATTTTGAGCACAACGCTGAGTCTGTATCTTGCGTCGCTCGGTTTGAATTGGGCAATTGACACGTTCGGCTTCACATCACCCGCGGATGTTGCCGCGCTGCCCGCGCTCGCGCTCATCATCGGCGCGTATGATCTGCTGACCATGCCGCTCAACAACGCAGTCTCACGCTGGAGGGAGAACATGGCTGACGATTACGCGCTCAGTTCCACTGGGAAGAATGAAGCGTTCGCGTCTGGGTTCACGCGCTTGGCGAATCAAAATCTCGGCGAAGTGGATCCCGAACAATGGGTGGTGTTCATGTTCTACTCGCATCCGCCGTTGGGGGAGAGGATCGCGAAGGCGCGGAATTGGAAAGCTCGATAAAAGCAAGACATCGGAGATTTTTGAAATCTCCGATGTCTTTTTGTTTAATAAATCTATATCATCCCTTCGGGATTTGAAACCAAACTCGCAACTATCTATAACCCTGCCATCCCTTCGGGATTTGAAACCAAACTCGCCAACGTCTATAACCCTGCCATCCCTTCGGGATTGATGCGCACTTAAGTCGAGCTTCGAATCCTCCAATTCTCTAATCCTTTAATTCTCATCTCACGCAAAATTACCAATTACCATAAACCACTTACCATAAACCACTTACCCTCACTCCTGCCATTCCAATTCAAATTCACCCACCGCAACCGTATCGCCTTCTTGCACGCCTGCCTTGCGCAACTCTTCATCCACGCCGAGGGTTTCCATAATTTTTTGGAAACGCCGCACGGAGCCGTCGTGCTCCCATTGAGTCATCGCGGCGGCGCGTTCAATTGCTGTGCCTGAGACGCGCCATTCTTGCGCGCCCTCGCGCGTCACTTTGAAATCGCGCGGATCGTCTTTCGCTTTGTAGACGGGCAACGGCGCTTCGAACGATTCGAGTTCGGGAGTCTCTTGCAAAATTTGATACGCCTTCACCAGCAGTTCGCGCGTGTTCGTGCGGGCTAACGCCGAGATGGTCGTCAACTCCACGTTGAGTTTTTTGAATTGCTTTTGAAGCGCGGGAAGTTTTTCTTGCACCTCGGGCTGGTCAATTTTATTGAGCGCCACGATCTGCGGCTTCTTCGCAAGGTTCGGGTCGAACAAAGATAACTCCGAATTGATCTGGCTGTAATCGGCGAATGGGTCATCGGACAACCCGTCGAGCAGATGGATCAACACGCGCGTCCGTTGGATGTGGCGCAGGAAGTCGTGTCCCAATCCTGCTCCATGACTCGCGCCCTCGATCAGACCGGGGATGTCTGCCAGCACAACCGACGCGTTCACGTCAATTTCAGCGACGCCGAGATTCGGTTCAAGTGTGGTGAATGGATATGGCGCGATCTTCGGTCGGGCATTCGTCAACACCGAGAGCAACGTGGATTTGCCCGCGTTGGGGACGCCGATCAAGCCGAGGTCGGCGATCAACTTCAATTCGAGTCGGAGGCGTTTTTCTTCGTGGGGCGCGCCTTTCTCGGCGGTGCGAGGCGCTTGATTGCGCGACGTCGCAAAGTGTTGATTCCCGCGCCCGCCGCGCCCGCCTTTGCAGACGATGAGTCGCTGGTCGGGTTGAGTCAGGTCGCCGATGATCTCGTTCGTTTCAGCGTCGAAAAGGATCGTGCCGGGCGGGACGTGAATGACGAGGTCTTTGCCCATGCGCCCCGACATTTGCGAAGGTCCGCCTTTGATACCGTCTTCCGCTTTGAATTTTTGGTTCTGGCGGAACGCCGAAAGCGTGTTGAGCGTGGACTTGACTTCGAAGACCACGTCGCCGCCCCTGCCGCCGTCGCCGCCGTCGGGTCCGCCGCGCGGGATGAATTTTTCGCGATGGAAATGCACCATCCCGTCGCCGCCCTTGCCCGAGCGGATGTGGATTTCTACCTGGTCTGTGAACATGGGTTGATTATATCGTTAGTTTTTTCATGCGGAGTCGTAGAACCCTGCGGCGAAGAGAACTCTTACACACAGGTTTCACCGCTCCCTCAACCCGATTACCGCGATCGGAGCAATGCAAGCAATGGAGTCTTTTCGAGAAACGCTTTGAATCTCCAGAGCGCGAATGCGACCGCGCCGACGAACATCAACTCGGTCGCTTCTTCCCAAAACTCGAACCAGACGAGGCTGTCCACGAAGATGGCGTTGAGCGCGAGGCGGAAGTAGGCAAAGCCGAGCGCCCCCAGCCCCGCGCAGAGCATGGCTTTCGCGCGGAAGGGCATGAGCGGCGGCCCGTTCAGAAGATAAAAAAATGTGACGATGAAAATGATCATCGAAAGCGCTGGGAGGACGCGACGCTCGTAGATCTCGTACGCTTCAAAGCGCGTGTACGAATAGGCGACGTTGAAAATGGACGTTGTGTACGCGTCCGTTTGAAGCGGGGCGAGCAAAGGGATGAATGTGAGCATGGCGAAGATCGGCAGGGCGAAAAGCGTGAACGCTCGGATCTCTTTCAGGAACAACGGTTTGCGCCGCGCGTTGGTCAGCAACTCGACCCATTCGATCAGGGCTAACAGCGTGAGCCCGAACGCCAGCGCCATGCCGAAACTGTGCAAATACTCCGAGATCAACGATTCGTGCCGGTACACGTAGAAATTGATCGCGCAAAAGGTTTCCCCGGCGAGGAAAGCGATCTGTCCCCACATGAGAGCGACAAGCGCCGGGCGCGTTTGACCGATGAGCGCGATAATCACAGCGAGACACAGCATCATATAGGTCGGTTTGACGACCAGCCCGGCGAGGGCTTGGGCGGCTTGTTCATGGCGGGGCGTTTCGCGTGTCGGGAGAGATGCGATGTCGCCTGTAAGCGAGTTACCTTCCATGAGATAAATCGTTATGGGGATCAGTCCCACAAGCAGGATTATTGTCAATAACAGAATTGTTTGTAAGCGCGTCATGCGCGGATTATAAGTGAAATTGCCGGTTGACTTTTGAGCAATTCCAACGTACCATGAGGTCAACGTTCGATCAGCCATAGGAGGCGAGCATGTCCCCGATGCCGGTGTTGTTCACAGTTGGCGGCGTTCCCATTTATTCACACGGATTTTTTCTGTTGTTTGCCTTGCTGGCTGGTCTCGGCTGGCTGTTGATCGAAGCGCGTCGCCGCAGGTGGTCGCGCGAGGAAGTGATTCCGATCACGCTGGCGGCGTTCGTTGGGGGGATGATCGGCGCGCGCGTCTCCATTTTATTTTTCAACGGATTTGAATATGCCCCGCTCGTGTTGAACATGTACGCGCTGTTCGACCCGCGCATCGGACCCGGTTCGATCCTCGGCGGGGTGGCTGGCGCGTACATCGGCGGCTACATCGCCAGTAAAGCGATCGGCAAAGAGTCGTGCTCCTGCGACGCGTTCGCGCCTGCCATGGCGTTGGCGACCGCCATTGGGCGCGTGGGATGTTTCCTTTCCTTTGAAGATGGGCTTGGCAAACCGACAAGTTTGCCGTGGGGCGTGCCGCTTCCCGGCGCGGATTATCTCGTGCATCCCGCGCCGTTGTACGACATGGCGTTCAATCTGGTCTGGTTTGGAATTTTGCTCGCCCTGCGCGATCACAAGTGGATGCAGAACGGCAACCTGTTGAAGTTCGGCATCGCGGGTTATGCCTTCTTCCGCTTCTTCGTGGAATTCGCGCGTAACAATCAAGTCATGGCGCTGGGACTCACCGGTCAGCAGTTCGTGAGCGCGTTGTTGTTCGCGGCGGTGGTTGTCTATTTTGCGAAGAATCGGGAGAAGTTATTCGCGTCACCGCAGACTACTTAACATCCCCTGAATGTGTAAATATTTCGAGTCACTACATACGCGTGGAATTATGAACTCAGAAAACAACCCTTCTTTAGACTCGGGCAATAGCAATGACAAACCGAAATGGTTGACTCGCAAGGTCTATGAAAATAACGCCGAAAGGAAAAAAGATTTCTGGCTCGGCGTCGGTATCTTCTTCGCGTTGAACCTCTTGCTCAGATTGTGTTTTTCGACGGTGCAGAATGGCGTGATTGTTAGTTCGGCAGATGACGCAATCGCCGACACCGCTTCCTCGCTGTATAGATTTGTTTCCTTGGTCCTGACGCTTTTGCCCGTGATAGTCAACATCGTTGTTGTGGTTTATTTTGCTTTCACACGCAGTCGGATTGCGTTGGTATGCTGACCGCCTTCGGTACCGTGTTCGTTCTTGTCCTATGTCTTGCATTTTTGCTCGCCTGGATGTTTAGCTCAGGGTAACTATACCGGTGAAGGATGAATCAATCTATCGTTTGTTGCTTCATCCCAATCGCGATTTGGATGATCTCAACAACGGAAAGTGTAGTGAGGCATGATGAACACAGAAAACAATACTCCCATCGGCTCGAACGATAACGAGGGCAAACCGAAATGGTTGACCCGCAAGGAATATACCGATCCTGCCGACAAGAAGCGCGATTTCTGGATCGGCGTTGCGATCTTTTTTGTGTTGAATATTGTATTGACGCTCTGCCAGTGGGGTTTGGGCTTTGGTGTGGGTTCCGTCTTTCCCGATTTTTCTAACTCAGATTCCGTTTCTTCTACATTGGCAACCATTCTCTATCTTGTATTCGCCTTGGCGCCATGGGTGATCAACATCGGCTTGATAATCTACTTCGCCCATACGCGCAGTCAGATCGCCCTCGGCATGGTGGCGGGATTTGGCATCGCGCTTGCGATCGTCATTTGTCTCGGGGTGCTTTTTACAATATGGTGCTTTGCCACGCTCAGTTTAGGTAGTTATTAATCGCGCGTTGGAGAATACATTGAACCCGTCTATCGTAAAGGAAGACCGCAAGGAAATCTTTTGGGAACTCACAAAATCCATCTGCCCCGAATGCCGCAAAGTGATAGACGCGCGGATTCTCCTGCGCGACGGCAAAGTGTACATTCGCAAATGGTGCCCGGATCACGGTCAGGCTGAAGCGTTGTTCTTCGGTGACGCCGATCTCTACGTGAAGATCGCTCCGTACAACAAGCCGGGCACGATTCCCCTGCAATTCGCAACTGAAGTCCACGAGGGATGTCCGCTCGATTGCGGATTATGTCCCGATCATCAGCAGCATGCGTGCTTGGGATTGATCGAGGTCAATCAAGCGTGCAACCTGGATTGTCCGCTGTGCTTCGCCAATTCAGGGACGCATCTCGCGCAGGGTGGGTTTGAGTTGACCTTCGAGCAAGTGGAGTTCATGATTGATAGTTTCATCGCGGCGGAGGGCAACCCCGAGGTGTTGCAGTTCTCAGGCGGCGAACCGAGTCTGCATCCGAGAATCATCGAGTTCATCGAGTTGGCGAACCGTAAGGGGATCAAATACGTGATGCTGAACACGAACGGCATCCGCATCGCGCGCGACGATAAATTTTTAGAAGCGCTGGCGAAGACGAAGGCGCATGTCTATTTGCAGTTTGACGGCTTCGACGCGCGCACGAACGAATTAATCCGCGGCAAAGCGGACTTGCTGGACATCAAATTGAAGGCGTTGGATCGGCTGGCGAAACACGATATGCGCGTGGTGCTGGTCGCGGCAGTCGAGCGGGGGATCAACGAACATGAGATTGGGCGCATCGTCGAGTTCGGCTTGAGTCATCCCGCGGTGTTCGGCGTGAACTTTCAGCCAGCGTTCCGCGCGCAAAGACACATCCCTGCTGACCCGTTGACTCGCATGACCATCCCCGATGTGTTGAAAAATTTGGAAACGCAGACGAACGGCTTGATCAAACTGGATGACTTTGTCCCCGTCCCATGCTGTATGCCGACGTGCAACTTTGTCACATATGCGATGATCGAAGGCGACACGGTCACGCCGATCACGCGCATTCTCGATATTTCATATTATCTCAACTACATCAAGAATCGCACGCTCCCCGCTGTGAACGATGATCTGCTCAAAACGCTTGAACGGTTGTGGAGCAGTTCGGCGAAGGTCGGCTCGGATGAAGCCGCGCAAGACATCACGAACATGCTCAAAGGGAAGTCGAACGGCGGGAGCGAACATCACACCATCGAAGAGACTCGCGCGGGCCAGCGCTGTGAATCCTGTCACGCGCATTTGCCGCTGAGCGAACATGCGCCGCGCGACCTCGGTCGCCATGTGTTCATGATCAACACGCGCGATTTTATGGACCCGTACACCTTCAATGTGAAGAACGCGATGAAATGTTGTGTGGAGTTTCTGATCCCCGACGGGCGGATGATTCCGTTTTGCACGTATAACACGGCGGGCTACCGCGAACAGGTAGCGGCAAGTTTGAAACCAGCGGTTGCGACAGATTGATGCGTTGAATCAACCCGCTTGAACCACTGAGTCACGGAGACACGGAGATTTATATGATTTTCTCAGTGACTTCGTGTCTCAGTGTTTTTCTTTTGAGTTATTTCACAAACCTCCACGCCGCAGGCAGGGCAAGCGAGGCGAGGATCAATTTGATCACATCGCCAACCAAAAAGGGGAGCAGTCCAAACTCAATGGCTTGAGCAAAACTTTTCAAAAAGATTCCCAGCCACGCGACGCCGAAAAGATAAATGATGACTGTGCCAACAATGAACGGAATGATGGACGTGCGCACGCTTCTTTCCAAGCCTCGTTCTGCCAGCAGACCCACGATATACGCGGCAATAACGAAGCCAGCGAGGTAGCCCGCCGTCGCGCCGGTGAGGATGCCAAGACCGCGCGCACCGCCTGCGAAGAATGGCAGACCTATCCCGCCTTCGATGAAGTACAGGATCAACGCCGCCGCGCCGCGCTTCGATCCCAACGCCGCGCCGATGAGCAGAACGCCGAACGTCTGCCCGGTGATCGGGACGGGCGTGAATGGAAGCAGAATCTCAATTTGCGCCAGCGCGGCGATCAGCAGACTGCCTGCGACGATCAGAAACATATCGCGCAGGCGAGAAGAGATGTTTGGAAAGTAGCGAGTGGAAAGTGTGGGGGCGAGGGTGGTCATGGAGTATCTCCTGAATATTTAGCCACAGATTTCACGGATTTTCACGAATTCGTTTTTAAATCTGTGCGAATCGGTGAAATCCGTGGCAAAGGTTTTATTTTTACATCACATCGGGCGCTTGGATGTCGAGCAGTCTCAGCGCGTTCGCGATTGTTTGTTTCGCCGCGGCGACGAGCCCCAGCCGGGCATTCCTCATATTTTCATCTTCCGTTTGCAACACTGGCACCGCATGATAGAACGAATGGAACGCATTTGCCAGATCGTACGCGTACTGCGCCATCACCAGCGGACGATATTCATTTGCGGCTTGTTGCACCTTGGCGGGGAATTGCGAAATCTGCTCGATCAACTCGATCTCATGCTTTGTCAATTCATAGTCGAAGGTCAAAGGTCCAAGGTCGCCTGACTTTTGACCTTCGACTTGCGACTTCCTGAGAATGCTGTTCGCCCTCACATGCGCGTTCTGAATGTATGGACCCGTCCGCCCGTCGAACGAGAGCGCCTCGTTGATGTCGAACACGATGTCTTTGTTGTTGTCCACTGCCAGCATCGAATAGACCAACGCGCCGAGACCGATCTGTTCGGCAATCTTCACGCGTTCGCCCTCGGGGATATTTCCGCTTCGTTCCGATTCCACTGCCAGCACGCGCTTGATGGCTTCATCGTATACTTCTTTGAACAGCACCACCCGTCCGCGCCGCGAAGACATGGCGCCTTCGGGCAGACTCACAAACCCGTAGCCGAGGTGATAGCACTTGTCCGCTTGCGGGAAGCCCCACAACTTGAGAATCGCAAACGCTTGTTGTAAGTGAAGCGATTGTCTCACGTCCACCACATAGATCGAGCGGTCAACGTGATACGTCTCGAACTTGACCTTCGCCAGCGCGAGGTCTTTTGTCAAATACAACGTTGTGCCGTCGCGCCGAAGGATTACGTTCGTGCGATACTTTTCTTTCGTCAGCCCGAGTTTCTCGTCAATCTTCACGATCACCGCGCCGCCTTCCGGACGTTCATCATCCGCGATGCCTTTTTGGATCAACTCTTCGACGATTGCCTTCGACGGCTCATCCACTTCCGATTCATAGAACCAAACGTCCATCTTTACATCGAGGATTCGCAGAACGTCGCGCAATTCTTCCAGCGCCCATTCGCGCGTCACGCGCCACAGTTCGCGCACAGATGGATCGCCCGCATCGTATGCGCGATACATCTCGCGGCGTTCGGCTTCGTATGCCTCGCGTTGCGCGGTCTTTTCAGGCGTTTCATTTTCTTTCTTTTCCAACAGCGCATTCGCTTCCACGTACAGCTTCAACATCCATTGACCGCGTTCATGCACGCCCTGCGGTTCCTGTCCCTTGTAAAACTTTTCGTACATCCACATCACGGTGATCACGCCGAGTCCCAAGTCGCCGGGATATGAAGCGCGAATCGTTTCAAAGCCAGCGAACTCTGTCAGCCTTGCGAGCGTTTCACCTAAAACCGTATTGCGCGCATGACCGATATGAAAAGAATGGAGTGTGTTCGGCTGGGCATACTCCACCATGACTCGCTCGCCCTTTGGCGCGCCCCGCCCAAAGTCCGCGCGAGAAGCGAGAACTTCATCCACCACACGATGAGCGTATTCGGATGTTTTGTAATAGACGTTGAGATAGCCCTTCACCGCATCCACGCGACTGACTCCCTCCACGCTTCCGATCGACGTTTTGACCTGTTCCGCCATCTCCTGCGCTCTCGCCGGGACGGGTTTTCTTTGTTCGTCCCGCAGTTGAACTGCGGGACGAACGGAAGAACGCGCTTCATCTGCCGCCGTCTGAAAAAATGACGTGGCGATTCCCCATTCGCCCGCGAACGGAATCGCCGTCCACTTCAACGGCGCAAGCGCGATCCCATGCGCGTCGCAATACGCTTTGATTTTTTCTTCGATGAGTCCTTGTTCTTTTTCAAACATAGTGGAGAGATCCTGTAGATGGTTTGGGATTATATCAACTCCCTCCCCCAAATTCGACAGCAGTTCGTCGAGTTTATGAGAGGCAGGGAGGGGGTAACAAAAGCGGGAGCCTGACGACTCCCGCTGACGGTGTTTACTGGATAGACAAGACCTCGATTACTTCGAAGCCTTTTCCGTTGTTCCGCCCAATGCGTTGAGACGTTTCATCAAACGGCTCTTGAGACGCGCGGCTTTGTTCGCGTGGATAACGCCCTTGCCCGCGGATTTGTCCAACTCGCGGATGGCTTGCAGGACAGTTTCTTTGGTTTCGGGTGCGTTCTTTGCGAATGAGGCGCGAGCCTGATTCACGGCTGTGCGAGCCGAGCCGCGGACGTTACGGTTACGCAAACGGCGCTTCTCGTTCTGGCGATTCCGTTTGATCTGAGATTGAATGTTAGCCAAGGTCTTCCTCTTTCGTTTCTTGATTGATTAATTTGCGCCGTAAAATCTGGCACAGGAGCGGTATTTTACATGATGCTTGCAGAAATGTCCAGAAATTTTACAGTTTGAGATAGCAGAGATCGATTTGCGGAAACCTCTTAGCCACAGGGCGCGCAGAGTTCTCTGAGATATTTCTCAAAATCTCGGTGATCTCTGTGGCTTTGGGCGTCGGAAAGGATATATCCCTATGGCTTGGCGGTGACTAGCACGAAGTACCCGCCGAGCAGGCTATCTGGAGAAGACACGTATGCAACACCTAGTTCGGTGACATTTGTGCTTAGGAGTTGCGCGCGCTGTTCAGGATCGTTGATCCACCAATTGAACGCGGCAAGCGGGGTGCCTCCGTTGGCGGGGGCGAGGGCAAATAGATGTTCGAAAACGAACGTGGCGGTATATCCCTGCGCTTTGACGCGCATCTCCGGCGTGGAGCCGTTCAAACCGCTGTGGCTGAAATACTCATTGCAGATCATATCCACAGCGTGGGCTTTCGCGGCGGCAGCCAATTTCTGATTCACACTCAGGGCAGGTAGCCCGTTGGCGGTGCGTTCGGTGTTGACGAGGTTTCCCACTTCACTCACGAACGAAGCGCTTTCGGTAAACGAGCACTGTCCCTGCACGATTGGCGTGCCGGTGACCGAAACGCCAGCGGGTCGTGTTACGGTCGCTGTCGGCTGACCGGGAACAGTTGGGGTAATGGGGGTGCTTGTTGAAGGTAATGTCGGTGTGGCAGTGATCAGGTTGATCGGAACCACAAGCAACTGTCCCGCGAAAAGGGAGTTGGCGTTTTCGATCTTGTTTGTTTCGATGATCTCTTCTTCTGTGCTATTAAACTTTGCGGCAATGCCGGCAAGCGTATCTCCTAATTCGACCACGTAACTGATCTCGGTCCCGGGCTTGAGATCCGCTGGAATCGGAGTAGTGGTAGGCAGAGGCATACCGGGATAAGGCAATCGCAACACAAGTCCGGGATATACGATGTGAGTCGTGGGGTCTACGCCCAAGCCGGTTTCAGGGTTGAACGGGTTCAAATAGAGGATCAACTTGATGCCGGTTTCGCCCAGCCCAAATTTATCCACGATGACAGCCAGCGAGTCGCCTTCTACGACCGTGTACGGAAAAGGTTCAGAAGGCGTAGGCGTGAATGTGATTGTTGCAGTTTCGGTGACGGTGGCGGTGATCGTCGGGGTGGATGTATTGGTCGGGGTGAAGGTCAACGTAGGGGTTGGAGTATCCGTTGCGAACAACCCGCTGAGCGGGGCGTTCGATCCGCTTGTCAGCCAAATGATGAGCACGATCAATCCCAGCGCCACCAATCCGATGGATCCGTATCGTATCAATAGATCGCGTTGTTGGCGCTTCTTGCGAAAGGAGTTGAGCACGTCCGAAGTGTTGCCAGAGGAAGGTCGGTTGAGCATAGGGGTTCCTTTATAACGCCGCGCAAGTGAGAAGTCCCACCTGATGCGGTGCAATAATTCTACCTGAAAAAAGGAAAACACGTGCGCAGGGAAATAGAGGGTGGATAATGTGTCTACTTCCCCATGTGTTCCCGCAAATATTTGCCGGTATACGACCCTTTGGTTTTCATGACTTGATCCGGCGCGCCCTCGGCGATGAGTTCGCCGCCGCGGTCGCCGCCCTCGGGTCCCAAGTCGATCAACCAGTCTGCCACTTTGATGATATCGAGATTGTGTTCGATGATGAGCACCGAATTGCCAGAGTCGACCAGCCTCTGCAACACCTCGATCAATTTGTGCACATCTGCGGCGTGCAAACCAACGGAGGGTTCGTCCAGCACGTAGAGCGTGCGCCCCGTTGCGCGACGCGATAATTCTTTCGATAACTTCACACGTTGCGCCTCGCCGCCCGAAAGCGTTGTGGCGGGTTGCCCAACGCGCACGTACCCCAAGCCAACCTCTTGAAGCAGTTTCAATTTGCTCAACATCGGCGGATAGTTCTTGAATTCCTCGAGCGCGTGATCCACCGTCATGTCCAACACATCCGAGATCGAATACTGCTCGCGGAACAAGACTTGCAATGTTTCGCGGTTGAAGCGCTTGCCATGACACACATCGCATGGCACATATACATCGGGCAAAAATTGCATTTCGATACGCAGTTCGCCCTGTCCCTGACAGGCTTCGCATCGTCCGCCGTGCACGTTGAATGAAAAACGACCGGGTTTATATCCGCGCACTTTGCTTTCGGGCAACTCGGCAAACAACTTGCGGATCTCGTCGAACAAGCCGGTATACGTGCCGGGGTTCGAGCGTGGCGTGCGCCCGATCGGCGATTGGTCGATGTTGATGATCTTGTCGAGGTGTTCCACGCCTTCGATTTTGTCGTGCTCGCCCGCTTGAGTGCGCGCTCCCATCAATTTCGACGCCAGCGCGTTGTAGAGGATCTCTGTCATCAACGTGGATTTGCCCGACCCGCTTACGCCGGTGATACAAACCAACTTCCCGAGCGGAATCGCAACGTCGATCTTTTTCAAGTTGTTCGCGGACGCGTTAATGATCTTCAGGATTTTACCGTTCCCCTCGCGTCTCTTTTTCGGGACCTCGATCTGCTTCCGCCCTGAGAGATATTGCCCCGTCAGCGACTTGGGGTGCGCCAGGATCTGCTTCGGCGTTCCCTTGGCAATGACTTCCCCGCCATGCTCTCCCGCGGCAGGACCGAGATCGATGATCCAATCTGCCTCGCGGATCGTTTCGTCATCGTGTTCCACAACCAGCACAGTGTTGCCTAAATCGCGCAAGCCTTTGAGCGTTTCAAGTAACCGTGAATTGTCGCGCGGATGCAACCCGATCGAAGGCTCGTCCAACACATATAAAACGCCAACGAGTCTCGACCCGACTTGCGTTGCCAGCCTGATCCGTTGCGCCTCGCCGCCGGAAAGAGTGACCGCGGAACGGTTCAGGGTCAGGTAATCCAGCCCCACGTTGACAAGAAAGTTCAAGCGCTCATGGATCTCCTTGAGAACGCGTTCGGCGATCGCTTTTTGTTTTGAGGTGAGTGACGAGTTCTTGCCCATTAATTTTTTCACCCATTCCAACGTTTGCGACACCGCCCAGGAGGTGGCTTCGATGATGTTCACGTTGTCCACCGTCACTGCCAGCGCGCCGGTGTTGAGCCGCTTTCCCTTGCAGGTCGGGCATGGGCGGTCCGACATGAACTCGGAGATCTTCTCGCGGATGTATTCAGAGTTGGTCTCTCTGTAGCGGCGTTCCAGATTTGTGATTACGCCTTCAAATGCGCGCGAGAATTTGAACTCATTCCCGTTGGCGCTTTGATACGTCATGGAGATTTGTTTTTCGCCGGTGCCGTACAGAACGATTTTGAGTTGTTCCTTTGATAATTCTTTTACCGGCGTATCCAAATCAATTTTATATGCCTTCGCCGCGTTGATCAGGCTTTGCCAATAGAAACCGCCTTCCACCTTCGGTCCGCTCCATTCCATGCTGGCGATGGCTCCGTCGTTGAGCGACAGGTCGCGGTCTGGGATGATGCGGTCTGGGGCGATTTCCAATTTGGAGCCAAGCCCCTGGCAATCTGGGCACGCGCCTTGAGGCGTGTTGAACGAAAATGTGCGCGGTTCCACTTCCTGGATCACCGTGCCATGCTCTGGGCAAGCCAGATGCTCTGAGAATTGAATATCCTCTTTTTTGTCCACGAGATTGACCGTGAGATAGCCCTCGCCGAATTTCAGCGCGGTTTCCACCGAGTCGGTCAGGCGGGTGAGCGCGGCTTTTTTATCTTCCTTTGATTCCCCTCGTGAAATGACGAGGCGGTCAACAACCGCTTCGATCGTGTGTTGTTTGTAGCGGTCCAGTTCGATCTCATCGTCCAAGGAATGCACCGTTCCATCCACGCGGGCGCGCGTAAAACCCGCCTTGCGAATCTCCTCAAACACGGCTTGATACGTTCCTTTGCGGGCGCGTACCAGCGGCGAGAGGATTAAAATGCGCATCCCATCGTCGAGTTGTTGGATGCGGTCTACAATTTCCTGCGCCGATTGTTTGACGACAACCCGCCCGCAAAATGGACAATGCGGTATGCCGGCGCGCGCGAACAACAAACGCATGTAATCGTAAATTTCAGTGACGGTCCCAACGGTCGAACGCGGGTTGTGGCTGGTGGATTTCTGGTCGATCGAAACAGCGGGGGAGAGTCCCTCGATGTAGTCCACATCGGGCTTATCCATCTGCCCGATAAACTGCCGCGCGTACGCCGAAAGCGATTCAACATAGCGGCGTTGCCCCTCGGCGAAGATCGTATCGAATGCCAGGGACGATTTCCCCGACCCCGACAACCCGGTGATCACGACGAATTTATCGCGCGGGATTTCAACAGTGATATTTTTTAGGTTGTGAACGCGCGCCCCAACCACGCGGATGGTATTGGACGACATACTCCTCCTCAAAGGATTTTGATTTTAGCACAAGTGTTCCATTGACTCAAACCAATTCGGACACCGGCGCAACATTTCATTATACCAACCGGCATCGATCGGGCTTTCAATGGTTTTGAAATGTTGCATGTTATACTCCCTGCAACTTCTAAAACCCGGTGGTGTTACTTAATTTAACTCCGCCGGTAGGAATTTTTCTTGGCGGAGCTTGACTTCAACGAAGATGATACCCTGACCCGCGCCTCAACCGGCGACCGTGACGCATTTGGTCGCCTGTATGAGCAATACGTGGATCGCATCTTCAATTATGTATATTACCGGACCGGTAATCTCCACGACGCGGAGGATCTGACAGCCCGTGTGTTTCAGCGGGCAATGAATCACATCAAAAATTACACGGATCGCGGCGTCCCTTTTTCGGCATGGTTATATCGGATCGCCCATAATCTGGTTGCGAACTGGCATCGTGACCGCAGCCGGCGGCAGGAAATTCCACTGGATGAACTGCCCATCCTGCCCACAAAAGGCGACCACCCGGAACGTAACCTCGTCCGCTCGCAGGAGCAAGGCGCGCTTCTTCGTCTCATCCGACGCCTGCCGCCCGAGCGTCAGACCCTCCTCATCCTCAAGTTTGTTGAGAACATGTCGAATGCGGAGATCGGTGAGATCATGGGACGAAGCGAAGGCGCGGTCAAAAGTTTATATCATCGCACCCTGCTGTCGCTCCGCGATCAGTTGGGAGACCAAAATATCAATTTGGAAGGAGAGTAAACCATGTTGCGGATCGTGACCGACGGCGCGGGTGATATCATCCCCTCCTGGGGAAAAGAGTATGGCATCGAAGTAATCCCGGTAAATATTTTGTTCGGTGAAAAATCCTATCTTCAAGGGGTGGAGTTGGATAACGAAGGTTTTTATAAATTAGTTGAGGAGAGCCGAAGAATTCCAAAAACCTCCCAACCTTCCCCGCATCAATTTGTTGAGTTCTATCGGCGCATCGCGCAAAAAGGCGATACGATCCTTTCGATCCACATCACGGCAAAACTTTCAGGCACATACGCTTCCTGTATCGCCGCCGCCGAAGAAGTGAAGGACGAGTTCAAGGTGATCCCCATCGACTCGGCGCTTGGATCGCTGGGCATCGGCATCCTCTGCCGCGAAGCGCGGAAGATGGAACGCGCAGGCAAAAGTATCGAAGAGATCGTGAAATACGTTGAGGATGTGAAGAAACGCTCGCGTGTCATCCTCACCCTCGACACGCTGGAATACGCCAAAATGTCGGGACGCGTGAAGACATTGCAGGCGGCGTTGGCGTCTGTATTGAACGTCAAACCAATTGCGGTGTTGCGCGATGGCGACCTGAAAATGGAAGAACGCGTGCGCACCCGCAAAGCCGCTCTCGATCGTGTGGTTGAAATGGCGAAAAACGAATATGGCAATCAATCGGTCATTCTCGCCGTTGTGCACGCGCGCGACCCCAAATCGGGCGAAGGGTTGCTGGAAGAA
The DNA here is from genome assembly GCF_057138825.1 of Candidatus Defluviilinea gracilis. NCBI lineage: Bacteria > Bacillati > Chloroflexota > Anaerolineae > Anaerolineales > Candidatus Villigracilaceae > Candidatus Defluviilinea > Candidatus Defluviilinea gracilis. The sequence goes on along the minus strand of NZ_DBNHEF010000079.1, from coordinate 138,995 downwards.
GCGAAGAAGCATTTCAACTACACCGAAGCGCTGATGGGTGAGTTGGGTATTTCAATTGCCGCCAACCTCGGGCCGGGCACCGTCGGTTTGATTATCATTCCCGCCGCCTAAATAAGGCTTGCGATGAGACAGGCACGCACACTATGACGATGAATTTGCAGGATGATTTTATCGACCTTGAAGAGCACCTCGCCGGGACTTTGAAACCGGTCTCTCCACCGCGAGACCTGATTCAGCGCCTGCGTGAGCGCCTTCGCTTCCCCGCGCGCGAAGCGATCGTGTTGCGTTTTCAGGACTGGCGCAAACTGTTTCTCGTCTTTGGAGGGGTGATGTCTGGCTTGTTGGTGCTGATCACGGTTGCCCGCGCGTTTTTTCACCTCGCGCGCAAACACATATGATCAGTGCTTCACGAAAGTTTGGGCGACGGTTCGATTTGCCGGGCAAATCGTGTCGCCTGTCTCGACGCAGCGCAGCTGTGTCGGTCACTATGTTCGTGATCTATTGATGATCGATAAACCAAACTAAAAAGACCCTGAAACAGTGTTCGGGGTCTTTTTTGATTCACTGATAGCGCGCAGTCTAGCCACACAGAAGCAGGGCCACAGAGAAAAAAACAGAACGACAGGACTTAGGCAGTCGGCGGGCAGTTGTACTGCCGCCGCCGCAGTGCAACTACGGCGCAACAGGTTCAACTGCGTGCGTCCTAAAAGATTTTCTCCACGTCTCTGTGACTCTGCGGCACAATGCGTAAGGGGCGTTATTTCAATAGTTCTTCACAGAATACTTTCGCCTCAGCGACCAGGTCTACTTTCACGGGAAGTTTGAATTCCTCATTCACGCGCAGGGTCAAGTGACTGGCGATCAGTTTGAGTTCGGGAGAAAGAAGCGGGTCGTCTTTGATCAAGTTTAATAAATCTATGGCGCTGGGGCTGGACGATGGAGCGCCTTTGCGCTTCAAGTGTTCGCGCACGGCAATTCCCGCCGCCCGTCGCGCGCAGACCCGCGCCTGTCCCTCGTTACCACGCTGGCGGGCTTGCTGAGCCCTGGTAATTTCTTTATCGATCTCAACGCTGAAGTTCACGATAGGGATTATACCTTTCCTGGTATCGCAACATGAACACGGCAACCCAAACTTAAGATGCCTTGCCGCTTCGTGTTGCCGCGCGAGATCGGCGGCTAATCTACGAACCGGTACTTCAACAACGTCCACACCGCTTCGAATGCGTCCCTCAACTTGATCTTCTTCCCCTGCGAGTAGTCGCGCGGATTGAATGAGATCGGCACTTCGTAGATCCGATAATTCCGCTTAAGCACTTTCGCGGTGAACTCCGGTTCAAAATCGAACCGTTTTGCGCGGAGGTTCATAGCCTCGATCACCTTGCGGCGGAAGACTTTATAGCCGGTCTCCATATCGGTCAGGATGGTGTTGTACAAGATATTGGTCATCAGGGTGAGTAACTTGTTGGCGACAAGATGCCAGAACATCGTTACCCGGTGCGGACCGCCGAGGAACCGCGAACCATAGACCACATCGGCTACGCCCTCGCGGATGGGTTGAAGCAAAACAGGATAGTCGCGCGGGTCATATTCCAGGTCGGCATCCTGAATCAATAACACATCACCCTTCGCCGCATTCAACCCGGTGACAACCGCCGCGCCCTTGCCTTTGTTGCGCTCATGCAAGATAACGCGGATTTTCCCCTTGCCGTCCAGTTTTTTCAGGATTGCCCTGGTTCCATCCTGCGAGCCGTCATCCACAACCACGATCTCCTTCGCCAGTTTGGTCGCTTGCACCCGCCGCAAGATCTCGCGGATATTGTGTTCTTCATTGTAAACTGGGATAACAACAGAGAGATTCATACAGGGCATTATAACTTCGCGTGGGCGCCGGGTTGCGCCTTCAATGCAGATGCAATATTGATGTCCATGGCGCCCATCATTCGGCAGTATAATTCAGCCGCGCTCCAGAAAAACTTTGACCACATCACAATGTGGGAGGCAGTATGACGAATCCGCTAGGAAAAACCAACATGGGCACCGGGCTGTTTTCTCCGCCCCCGATCAACTCGGTGGAAGATACGGGTCTCTCCGCGCTTTGGTTGCAGGACCTGACCCTCAAGATTCTCTATTCGCAAGGTTTTTTGAGCGGGTTCAAAATCGCCGAATCCATTGCGTTACCGTTTGCAGGGGTCACCGACAGTATTTTAGAATCGCTGAAACGCGAGAAATTGATCGAAGTCAAATCGTCGCAGGGAGGCTTGGGCGAAGGTTCGTACACCTACGGCATCACCCAGGCGGGAGTGGCGCGCGCGCGCGAAGCATTGGAGCGCAGTCAATATTCGGGTCCCGCGCCGGTGCCTTTCGAAGTATATAACGAAGCGATCCGCCGGCAACGCGCCGGACGGCTCACGGTGACCACGCGGACGATGCGCCAGATCCTTTCACAACTCATCATCTCTGAAAAAACCTTTCAAAAATTAGGGCCCGCGCTCAACTCCGGTTCGTCGATTTTCCTATATGGACCTCCCGGGAATGGGAAGACGAGTGTGGCGCGCGCGTTTGGCAATCTTGCATTGAGCCAGGTCTTGTATGTGCCATACGCGCTCTACCTCGATGGGCAGGTGATCAAAGTTTACGACCAAGTCAGCCACCGCCTCGTGCCGGAAGGGGAGGGTGGCTCCTCCTCGGGAACGGGAAGCACGGGCAATTTACGCACCAGCCAGCGACGGGATCCGCGTTGGGTGAAGATTCGCAGACCCTTTGTGGTGGTTGGCGGCGAGTTGACGCTCGAAGGCTTGGACTTGGTGTACGACGATGTGCACAAATATTATGAAGCGCCGTTTCAGGTGAAAGCCAACGGCGGCATCCTCTTGATCGACGACTTTGGGCGGCAACAGGTGCGCCCGCGCGACCTGCTCAACCGCTGGATCGTGCCGCTCGAAAACCGCGTCGATTTCCTCACGCTTCACAACGGACGCAAGGTTGAGGTGCCCTTCGACGTGACGATCGTCTTCTCGACGAATCTGCCTCCCAAAGACCTCGTGGACGAAGCCTTCCTGCGCCGCCTGCGGCACAAGATTGAGATCGGCGACCCGAGTTACGAAGAGTATCGCGAAATCTTCAAGCGCGTCGCCTCGGATAAGCGCGTGGAATATAACGACCAGGGACTCGCGTACCTGTTGCAGGAATGGTACATCAAACGGAATCGCAAACTACGCGCCTCGCATCCGCGCGACCTATGCGACCAGATCCTCGACATTTCAAGTTACCTGGGCGCGCCGCCAGCCATGTCGCGGGATATGCTCGACCGCGCGGCAAGCGCTTACTTTGTGGATATTTAACCCAAACTGTTCGTCAACTTTTACGGATTACGCTTCGTAGTATCATTTGCGTAATCCGTATATTTTTTATGATGATCGAATCGCTTCCCCAACCTGTCATTTTTGCCCATCGCGGCGCGTCGGCGTACGCGCCGGAAAACACCCTTGCGGCATTGGAGCTTGCCGTCGCGCAAGGGGCAGACGCCATTGAATTGGATGTAAAGCTGTCCTCCGATGGGCATGCCGTTGTCATCCACGACGATACGGTAGACCGCACAACGGATGGCGTTGGGCGGGTAAAAGAGTTAACGCTGGCTGAACTTCGCTCACTAGACGCGGGCGCGTCATTCTCTGAGAAATATCGCGGAGAGAAAATTCCGTTGTTGGAGGAAGTCTTCGAAGCGGTTGGCAGGCGTTCGTTCATCAACGTGGAATTGACCAATTACGACAATAAAAAAGATCATCTTGTTGAAACCGTGTGCATGCTCGTCAAGAAATTCAACCTTCAGCAACGGATCCTTTTTTCTTCTTTTCATGCGAAGAACCTGGCGAAAGCGCGCGGCTTGATGCCGGGCGCGCCTCGCGGCTTGCTGGCGGTCAACGATTATCGAGGGATTTGGCAACGTTCGTTTATGTTCGCGTTTGGGGATTATCACGCGTTACATCCATATTTGGAGAATACCTCGCCCCAGCAGGTGCAACGCGTCCATCGCATGAAGCGCAGAGTCCACGTGTGGACGGTGAATGCGGAAGAGGAGATGCGTCGCTTGTTCCGCTGGGGCGTGGATGGAATTTTCACGGACGATCCGTTACTGGCGCTCAAAGTTCGAGGGGAGCTGTGAGAGACGTGAAGAAAACGCGTCAGGGTGTGAACCAACTTCACTTGGGGAGAAGAGGCGGGCGTTCGTCATGAAGTTGAGGAAACTCATTCATTGCCTCCTGGCGGCGTTTGTCGCCTCATCCATGCTCTGGCGTGTGCCGGCAGTGGGCGCCCAGTCGCAGGCGCAGGCTATCTTGAATTCGATGACGCCGCAGGAGCGCGTGGGGCAATTGTTTCTTGTCACTTTTCGAGGGACAAGTATCGCGCCCGATTCGAAAATCTACGACCTGATCGTCAATCGTCATATCGGGGGCGTTGTGCTGTTGGCGGAGAACGATAATTTTGTCGATGCGCCGGAGACGGTCCCCGGCGCCTATCAATTGGCGAGCGATCTGCAAAACCTCGAATGGGAGGCGACCAACTCGCTCTCGCCCGCCGATGCGTCAAATGAGTACGTTCCGTTGTTCGTTGGGATTTCGCAGGATGGCGATGGCGCGCGACGCGACCAGATCTTGAGCGGGCTAACGCCCACACCTTCGTTGATGGCTGTCGGCGCGACATGGAATGCGACTCAGGCGGAGCAGGTAGGGGCTGTGCTAGGATCCGAGTTATCTGCCATCGGTTTCAATTTGATTTTTGGACCGTCTCTTGATGTGGTGGAAACGCCCAACCCCTCGGCGTTGAGCGACCTCGGCGCAAGCGTGTTTGGCGGCGATCCGTTTTGGGTGGGGAAGATGGGCGGCGCGTTCATTAAAGGTCTCCATGATGGTAGTGAGAACCGCATGGTAGTGATCGCAAAGCACTTCCCAGGGCGCGGCGATTCGGATCGACAACTTGGGGAAGAGGTAGCAACGGTTCGGAAGTCGCTGGAGGCGTTGAAACAGGTTGAGTTGTTTCCATTTTTTGCCGTGGCAAATGCGGCTGATCCGGCTCTCCACGCTGATGGATTTTTGGTTTCTCACATACGATATCAGGGATTTCAAGGAAACATCCGGGCGACAACGCGTCCCGTCAGTTTGGATTCGTCTGCCCTGCCTGCCATCCTTGCCTTGCCGGAGTTTCAAGGTTGGAGGCAGGCTGGAGGTTTGGTGGTCAGCGATGCCCTGGGGAGCAACGCGGTGCGCGCTTTTTATTCGCAAGGCGGCGAGAATTTTTCACTGCGCTCGGTGGCGCGAGATGCCTTTCAGGCGGGCAATGACTTGATGTATCTTGGGAACATCAAGTCGGACTTGGGGACGGATGTCACGCATGAAACGACGGTGGAAATTCTCGATTTCTTCACGCAGGAATATGTCAACGACCCCGCTTTTGCCCAGCGCGTGGATGCGGCTGTGGCGCGCATCCTCGCGAAAAAATTGGGGTTGTACGGCGGCAATTTTTCGGTTTCGAATGTGATTCCCTCCATCCTGGGTCTTGGCTTTACCGGTGAATTGCAACCGGTGAAATTCGAGGTGGCGAGCAATGCCGCCACGCTGATCAGCCCCGACCCGCAGGAATTAGGCGCGCTCTTGCCGGCTCCGCCGAACCCAAGCGACCGCATTGTGTTTCTCACAGACGCCTCCACCTATCAACAGTGCAGCGCGTGCGCTCCGAAAGACGCGCTGGCGGTGGATGCTCTTCAAAAAGCGGTGGATCGGTTATACGGTCAGGGTGGGAGCGCGCAGGTATTCAACAGCCGCATGAATTCGTTTTCATTCCGCGAGATGGAGTTGCTCCTCAATGGCGAAAGCGAAACCAATATCGAAAGCGCGTTGGAGCGGGCAACCTGGGTGGTCGTTTCGCTGGCAGATGTGAGCAACAACCAATTGGCGCTGTTGCGGCGCTTTTTTTCCGAACGCCCAAACCTGATCCGCAACAAGAACATCATCTTGTTTTCGTTCACTGCGCCATATTATCTCGACGCCACCGATATTTCCAAGTTGACGGCGTATTACTCGCTATATAGCAAACAACCCGCCTTCGTCGATGTCGCCGCCCGTTTGTTGTTTCAACAGATCGCGCCGGGGGCGTCGCCGGTCTCCATCCCTGCCGTAGGATACGATTTGATCGCCGCGTTGTCGCCGAATCCTTCGCAAGTGATTCCTCTCGCGTTGGATATTTCGGCGCCGGAGTTGACTGCCACGCCTGATGTTCTCGCGCTACCGGCGACTCCCTTGCCCCTTTTCAAGATCGGCGATTCGATCGCGGTTCGCGCCGGACCCATTCTGGATTCCAATGGGCGGCTGACGCCCGACGGGACGATCGCCCGCTTCACCATGTCTACGCGTGATTCGGGAGGCGGAGTTTTACAGCAGGTGGACGCTCCCACTGTGGATGGGATTGCGCGCGCCTTGTTCGTGATCGACAAGCCGGGCTTTGTGGAAATCCGCGTGATGAGCGAGCCGGCGCTGGTGTCTGAGGCGCTTCAATTCGACGCGTCGGATGCGGGGGTAGCGGTGACGGTTATCGCTCCCACTACAGTTGCGACGCCGACTGCGACTCTTCCCTCGCCTACGCCGGCGGCGGAAAACGACCTTGTTACGCCGGAGGGGTATCCTCGCCTCGGCGGGTGGATGTTGGGCTTGCTGGCGCTGGTGGGCGGCGCCGCGCTGGTATTCTGGGCGGCGAATAATTTGATTGCCACTCGTTGGGCGTTACGCTTCACGTTGTGCGCGGTGATCGGCGGCTTGTTATCGTATAACTATCTCGCGCTCGGTTTCCCTGGCGCGGCGGATTGGATCGCCTCCAGCGGCGGCACGTTTGGCGTGTTGATTTTGATCTTTGGCGGAGAAGTTGCGGGGGTATTGACGGCTTGGGTTTGGATGCGTTGGTTCAACGGGCAAGGGTCGCGAGCAAGCTAACGAGCAAAAGCACCCCCGCGCTCCATGCGAGCGTCGTTTCCGTTGGGTTGCCAAGATAATCTGACACGGTTTCAGGACGCGGACGGCGCAAGGGCAGGAGGGGATTGCTCGGCGATTCGCTGAACCCAAGCAGGGCTTTGCGGAACTCGTCAACCGACGGCGGTCGTTCGTCGGGGTGAAGAGACATTGCCCATTGGATGGCTTTCTCGGTTTTCTGCGACACGTGGGGATTGATCTCCCGAATGGGAACCAGGCTTTCAGGGGAGAGGAAGCGTTTGCGCGCGTCGGCAGGCGATTCGTTTGTCAACAAGTGATACAGCGTGGCGCCGAACGCGTAAATATCCGAGCGGATGTCCGTATGCACATCGCTTCCGCCGTATTGTTCGAGCGGAGTGTACAAGGCCGTGCCCTGTCCTTGAATGATGGTGATGGTCACTTCTTCGGGGGCGAGAATTTTCACCAAGCCGAAATCCACAAGTTTGATCAAGCCGTAGGGCATGAGTTTGAGGTTGCTGGGTTTGATGTCGCGGTGGACGATGGGCGGTTCTTGCCCGTGCAGGTAGGTGAGCGCGCTGGCGATCTGCTCCGCCCAGGCAAGCACTTCTTTTTCGGGCAGGAAGTGATGTTTGCGACGCGCTTCGATCATCATGTGGCGCAAGTCGTTGCCTGGCACATAGTCCATCACCAGATAATCACGGGGCCCGTTCGAGAAGAAGTCCGATACTTTCGGCAGGTTGGGATGATCGAGACGCGCCAATATGGTTGCCTCGCGCAAAAATTGTTCGCGGGCTTCTTCGCGTATTTTTTCCGGGAGCGCGCGGTCGTATTCAACCTCTTTCAACGCGCACTCGCGCCCTTTTAGGCGTGTATCGTCGGCGAGATAGATCGAGCCCATGCCGCCTTGTCCGATGCGTTCTCGGATTTTGTAGCGACTGCGCAAGACCTCCCCGCTCTTCAGGGGTGGGAGCAAACTTTCTCCTTAAAGTTATTCGTGTGTCGACCCCGTACTGCAACTACGGAGCGAACAGGTACTGTGGAAGAGACGTCTCTCGCAGAGTCAATTCGGCGTTGGTTCTGCACAGAAACGCTTGTTTATGCTATATTCCAGACGACGCTAGTCCGTCGATTCGAACCAGGTTGGCGCGTATTATAAACTCGATTTATCTACCTGACATCCAAAGTCGATAAAAGTTTCATGAAAAAAACAGAAGATTATCCGTTATTGATCGCCGAGGATGGGCCGCTCAAAGGCAAACGCTGGCAGTTAAGTCAGACCGTTGTGCTGGGGCGCGAATCTACGTGCGATGTGGTTGTTGCCGACCGGCAGATTTCGCGCTTCCACGCGCGCATGACGCCGACCAACGAAGGGGTGATGCTCGAGGATCTGGGGAGTAAGAACGGAACGTATCACAACGGCATCATGCTTTCGGCTCCTGTGATGTTGCAGGATGGCGACCGTCTGGCGGTGGGAATTGCCCAGCAATTCACCTACCTCACCTCCGACGCCACCATGCCCCTGCTGGATGGCGGCAAGCCGGGCAGATTGATGATCGATCAAAAATCGCGCCGCGTGTGGGTGCGCCAGCAGGAACTCGAGCCTCCGCTTTCCGCTCAACAATTCCGCTTGCTGTGGTTGTTGTACGATACGCAGGGACAAGTGATCAGCCGTCCCGATCTGGTGACGGCGGTGTGGAGCGACGATCAATCTGCGGGCGTGTCTGATCAGGCGTTGGATGCCTTGGTGCGCCGCCTGCGCGAACGCCTCGCCGCGCTCGACCCGGGTCACCAATACATAGACACGGTGCGCGGTCACGGAATCCGATTGGATAATCCGTCAACATGACCTATTCGATTCATACCAATCAAAAAAACCTGTGGTGAATTTTAGTCACAGGATTTTTTAATTAGGCTTCCTTGTCATTCGTTATAAAATAGAGTACATTAACTATCAGCACGTTCGTTCTATTTATTGTGATGGAATCATGTCATTCTGAGGAGCGGAGCGACGAAGAATCTATGTTGCTCCAAGAAGATTTCTGGCGAGAGGAGAGATGCTTCGCTCCGCTCAGCATGACATAAAATTAGGAGACATTGAATGACAGACTCAAATTTTTATCTTGGACGCGAGTACGACCCGAAAACGCAAAAAGTAACCGCGAAGAATATCAATTACGATCCCGCCGATCTCACCACGCATGCGGTCGTGACCGGCATGACCGGCTCCGGCAAGACCGGTTTATGCGTTGCCCTGCTCGAAGAAGCCGCGTTGCAGGGCATCCCCGCTATTATCATCGACCCGAAGGGCGATCTCACCAATTTAATTTTGCACTTCCCCGAACTTGCTCCGCAAGATTTTCAACCGTGGATCGATGCAGATTTGGCGCGTCGTTCCGGCAAGACTCTCGAACAGGTCGCAACGGACGCGTCCACTTCGTGGCGCAATGGCTTGAAAGAGTGGGGGATGACTCCGGAGCGCGTGCTCGCCTTGAAAAATTCTGTGCAATTTTCCGTTTTTACACCGGGCTCCGATTCGGGAATCCCTGTCAGCGTGTTGTCATCGCTTGCCGCGCCTGAAATCTCATGGCAGGATAACCGCGAAACCCTGCGCGAGCGAATCGCAAGCACAGTGACAGCCCTGCTCGGACTCGTTGGCATCAATGACATTGATCCCATTCGTTCGCGCGAACACATTTTGCTTTCCAACATCTTCGAGAACGCGTGGAGTCAAGGCAAAGACGTTGAACTCACCGAATTAATTTTGCAAACGCAAACCCCGCCGTTCGATAAACTCGGCGCGTTCCCAGTGGACACTTTCTTCCCCGCCAAAGACCGCATGGACTTGGCGATGATCTTGAACAACATCCTCGCCGCGCCCGCATTCGAGGCTTGGCGCGAAGGTCAATCGCTGGATGTCAACGCGTTGCTCTATACCAAAGAGGGCAAGCCGCGTCACAGCATTTTTTATCTCGCGCATCTCTCCGACGCCGAGCGCATGTTCTTCGTCACACTGCTTTTCTCTGCCGTCGAAACATGGATGCGCACCCAAAGCGGCGCAACCTCCCTCCGCGCGCTCCTCTACATGGATGAAATTTTCGGCTATCTGCCTCCGCTCGGCAACCCGCCTTCCAAACAGCCGTTGCTTCGCATGTTAAAACAAGCGCGCGCGTTCGGGCTTGGCTTATTGCTTGCCACGCAAAACCCGGTGGATGTGGACTACAAAGGCTTGTCCAACGCCGGCACGTGGTTCATCGGCAAACTGCAAACCGATCAAGATAAAAACAGACTGCTCGACGGGCTTGAAAGCGCGGCGGGCGGCGTCTCGCGCGGTATCTTCGATAAATTAATTTCATCGCTCGGCAAGCGCGTGTTCGTCTTGCATAACGTCCACTCCAAAGCGCCGGAGTTATTGCAAACACGCTGGGTGATGAACTTTCTCGCCGGTCCCATCACGCGGACTCAAATTCCCGCATTGAATCAACTCGCCAATGCGGATGCTTCGCTTCCGACTCAGGGTCAGCCTGCCTCGCCCTCCTCAACTGTTTCTACGCCTCAACCATCTTTCATGGCGTCTGCCCCGCAAAGACAATCTCCAGTCTCCAATCTCCAGTCTCCAACCTCCAATTCCCAATTCTCCTCCACCAAGCCCTCCATCCCTCCAACGATCCGAGAGTATTTCCTCCCGCAAAACCTCAGCCTGCCCGAAGCGTTCAAAGCCGCGAATCAACCCGCGCCCTCCGAAGCGATGATCGAAAGCATCGTGTACAAGCCGGCGTTGCTGGCGTCCGCCCAGATCCGCATCCTCGACCGCAAACTCGGCGTGAACAGCGAGATCGCGCGCACGGCGGTTGTCGCCTCGCCCGAAAAGCGCGGCACTGTCCGCTGGGAGGATTACGCGGCTACCGGCAAACCGATGGATAACGTGGACACATCTCCCGCGCCCTCCACAAAATTCGGCACAGTGGATGCGCCGCTGAACGACGCCAAATTGATGACCGCCTTGCAAAAAGATTTCACCGATTGGGTCTTCCGCAATTCATCCGTCACTGCCCGCGCGAACCAAGCGTTGAAAGTATTCGCCGGTCCCGATGTGACTCAAGCCGAATTCATGACCGCCTGCTCCGACGCGGCGCGCGCGTTGCGCGACGCCGAACTCGAGAAGAAAACCTCCGCGATCGATAAAAAGATAAAAACTCTCGAAGACAAAATTTACCGGGAAGAACGCGAACTCCGCCAGGATCAAGAAGATGCGAGAAACCGCAACATCGAAGCCGGGCTAAACGGAGTGGAAGCTGTGGCAGGCTTGTTCGGGTTGGGACGTAAAAAGAGTCTTTCCACGCCGGTCTCAAAGTTCCGAATGGCGAAGAACGCAAAGGAAGATGTGCGCGAGTCGGAGGAAGCCATTCAACAATTTAAAAACGATATCGACGATCTTCAAAGACAGCGTGAACAGATCGAAGCGGAGATCACTGAACGCTGGGGAAGAGCCGCCAGCGAATCGACTGAAGTGACCGTCAACCCCAAAAAGACCGATGTGTATGTGAATCTATTCGGCGTAGGCTGGATGCCCTACTATCTCGTGAACTCCGGCGGCGGCTTGCTCGAACTCCCCGCATTTGGGGCTGAGTAACAGCCGCGCTGTCTTATGTTCTGGATCATCGTAGCGGTTGCGTTTTGGGGCTTCTTTCATTCGGTCAATTCAACTTTTGCGGTCAAGGAATGGATCCGCCGCGCGTTGGGCGATGGCTTCATGAAGTTCTACCGCCTCGCTTTCAACGTCTTTGCGGCGCTGACCTTTTTGCCGATTCCCATCCTGTTGTTTACACTCCCCAGCCGATTGCTGTATCGCGTCCCGGCTCCGTTCATGCAGCTGATGATCGCCGGGCAGGTGTTCTTCGCCGCTTGTTTATTCACCGCTCTGTATCATTACGGTATCTTGTATTTCATCGGCTTGCGACAATTGGTTGAACTCCCCAGCGAGCGTAAACTGGTTGGAAGCGGCTCGTATGCGATCGTGCGGCATCCCTTTTACGCGTACTTCCTCTTTTTCCTCTGGCTGACGCCGGTGATGACGATGAACTTGTTGATCGCCTACCTCTCGCTGACCGCGTATATTCGCGTCGGCATTTATTTCGAGGAGCGAAAATTGCTCCGCGAGTTCGGCGAAGAGTACGCGAAATACCGGGCGAGTACGCCTATGCTCATTCCCGGCTTGAAATTTGGCAGGAACAAATCGCGTTCTCCTCTCGTTTTAGAACCGCAATCGACGGATAAGGTATAAGAAAGAGATTGATTACCTTACACTTTCAAAATCGGGACGCTGACCGCGATGCGCGCTGAATAACGCAGATTTTTCTTTCAGATCAGCGGTGAGGCTCTTTTTCGGCGCCTTTACGAAATATTCGTGAACTCGTTTTCTTAGTTGAGACTTAAGTTTGTCTGACCGGTGAAGGTATAATTTTTCACGTATGGCTTCCATTTCCAACCCGTATCGAACCCTCCCCGCATTACCGCAGATCCTTGCCGCGTTTGTCAGCGGCGTGACGTTGTTTCTTGGCATCCTCATCGCCTCGACGTTGGGATATCAACTGATGTATGCCGGGCGAATCTTCCCCGGCGTTTCAGTTGCCGGCGTGGACCTTTCCGGACTTACGCGTGATGAAGCCGCGTTGAAGTTGAACCAAACGTTATCGTATCCGATCACCGGAAAGATATTGTTCCGGGATGGCGAAAAAGTTTGGGTGGCGTCCCCAGCCGAATTAGGCATGGTGTTCGATCCCTCCTCCACAGCCGGAGCCGCCTTCCAGTTGGGAAGAAGCGGCGGGTTATTCGGTTCATTAACCGGTCAAATTCAAGCGCGCAGTTCGGGCGCGGATGTGCCCGCAGTCATCCTGTTCGACCAGCGCGTGGCGGCTCACTATCTGAGTCAGATCAGCGCGCAGATCAATCAACCGATGGCGGAGGCGAGCCTGGAACTCGAAGGGACGAACGTGGTCGCCAAAGCGGGGCAAGTGGGACGCGAGTTGAAGCTCGAGGCAACGATGGTATACCTCGGCGCGCAATTGCAAACCTTTACCGACGGCGAAGTGACTCTGGTGGTGCAGGAGATCCAACCTCAGATCCTGGATGTGAGCGCGCAAGCCGAAGCGGCGCGGCAAGTGCTGAGCCAGCCGCTTACTCTGATGATTCAAAACTCGACGGAAAGCGACCCCGGCCCATATGTGTATGATGCGCGGGTGCTGGCAAGTTTGCTCGGCGTGCAGCGCGTGCAAAACGGAGCGCAGACCGAAGTGCATGTTGTGTTGAATTCGGAGGGGTTGCGAAACCTGCTCAACCCGATCAAAGCGGAAGTGGATCGCGCGCCCTCCAACGCCAAATTCATTTTCAACGACGAAACGAAACAATTGGACAAGATGGAAGACTCGAAAACGGGTCGCGCAATGGATGTGAACGCCAGCATCTCAACCATCAACGACGCGTTATTTCGCGGCGAACACACGGTGTCGTTGGTGATCAACGAGGCTCAGCCGCAAATCCCCGGCACAGCCACAGGGCAGGAATTGGGCATCACCGAACTGATCGCCTCTGAAACATCGTATTTTTACGGTTCCAGCCAGGAGCGTATTCAAAATATCAAAGCCGCCGCCGAACGCTTTCACGGCGTGATGATCGCGCCGGGTGAAATCTTCTCGATGGGCGCGGCCATGGGCGATGTGAGCCTCGAAAACGGATTTGCCGAAGCGCTCATCATTTTTGGCGGCCGCACCATCAAGGGTGTGGGCGGAGGGGTGTGCCAGGTCAGCACCACGTTGTTCCGCACTGTGTTCAACGCCGGCTTCCCGGTGGTGGAGCGGTATTCACACGCGTATCGAGTCTCATATTATGAGATGACCGCCAGCGGCGCGGTTGACCCCGATCTGGCGGGGTTGGACGCCACCGTATATTTTCCCCTCGTGGATTTTAAATTCAAAAACGACACGCCCTATTGGATTCTGATGGAAACCTACGTGAACGAAAGCGGTCGTTCGTTGACCTGGAAAATGTATTCCACCTCCTCCGGGCGCACCGTTTCGTGGGATACAACGGGACCCGTCAACGTTGTCCCTGCGCCATCGCCCCTGTTTGAAGAGAACCCCGACCTGAGCAAGAACGAAATGAAACAGATAGATTACGCCGCGAACGGCGCGGATGTCACCGTCACGCGCACGGTGTCTCAAGATGGCGCAGTCTTGTTTCAAGATCAATTCGTCACCCACTACGAACCCTGGCAGGCGATCTGTCAATTTGGGCCCGATTCGAGAAACCCCGAAAAACTTGCGGCAGAGAAAAAATTGTGCCGCAATCCATCCACCTAGGCGGTGGTAGAATTGCCCGCGATCGAGAAATGAGGTTCCATGATTGACGCAAATCTAAAAGAAATTCTACGATGCCCAAATTGTGTCCGCTCCACTGGCGGCGAGCTTAACTTGCGCAATGACGCATGGTTTATTTGCAAAGACTGTGGCCGCAAATACCCCATCGTGGACGATATCCCGATCATGTTGATCGAAGAAGGGGATAAGTGGGTTGGCACAGCGGAAAGCGCCTTGCCGATCCCGCCTCCCTCGAAATAACGTGAACGCGCTGCAAGATCTCCTGAACGACCTCGCCAGCAAAGACGAAGCGCGGGCAGAAAAATCCATTTCGGCGCTCGTTGATTTCGGTAAAGATGCGATTCCCTCGCTTTTGAAGTTGAGCGCCTCTGCTGAAGTGGATACTCGTTGGTGGGCGGTTCGCGCGCTGTCACAAGCGCCTCATGTTTCGACGGGACAATTGCTCCCGTTTCTCAGCGATACCGCCCCTGAAGTTCGCCAATGCGCGGCACTGGGGCTGGCAGAGAAACCCGACGAAAGCGCGACCCAGCCACTCGTCCGCGCGTTGAGCGATGCCGACGCGATGGTCTGTAGCCTCGCGGCGCGTGCGTTGGTCAAAATCGGCAAACCCGCTGTCCCGTCGCTGATCGAAGCGGTGAATCACAAATCGCAAGCGGTGAGAATTCACGCCATCCGCGCGCTGGCGGAGATCCGCGACCCTCGCGCCATCCCCACGTTGATGAAGGTGATGGAGGAAGATTCGGCGCTCTTGCAACATTGGGCGAAAGAAGGCTTGGAACGACTTGGATTGGATATGGTGTATTTGAAACCGGTGTAATGAAAATGAATTTTCTAAAAAACATGAAACGCCCCTCAATGGGCACAATGATATTCTGGGTTGCCATGGCTGGTCTGGCGATCGGCGCCTTCGCGGCTGTCAAAAACCTGACCACCTGTTGGGTCTTAACTCCGCTCCCCGGCTGGGCTCCCTCAGATTGTAAAACCGTGCAGTCAGGGATAGACGGTCCCTCCCTCACGAATAGCGAAGGCACGCCTGTGCCGGGGCCGGAGAACTTGCCCGACCCGGTGATCATCCCTGCCAGCGATCTTCCGCCCGCCTGGGATGGCGCAAGCCGTATTACCGTATTGATCATCGGGTTGGATGCGCGCGATACCGATACCAGCGCCCCGCGTTCCGATACGATGATCCTCCTCACGATCGATCCGTTGACGAAAACGGCGGGCATGTTGTCCGTCCCGCGCGATATGTGGGTGAACATCCCGGGCTTTGGGTACAGCCGCATCAACACGGCGTACTCCTCCGGCGAAGGCAATAAATTACCGGGCGGCGGACCTGAACTGGCGCGAAAAACAGTGGAGCAATTTATCGGCGTGCCCGTGCAGTATTACGCGCAGGTCGATTTCAACACGTTCGTCCAATTCATCGACCGGATCGGCGGCGTCGATATTTACAATGACGAAGATTTGCGCCTCGATCCTGTGGGCGGCGGCAAGGACAAGATTCGGCTTACCTGTTGCGGTCCTCGCCACTTGGTTGGAACGACGGCGCTTGCGTATGCCCGTCACCGCAAATCTGGCGAGGGCGATTTTTCCCGCGCCCAGCGCCAGCAAAAGTTGATCCTCGCCATCCGCGACAAGGTGCTCGACCCGGCGAACTTCCCCACGCTCATCACTCAGGCGGACGATTTCTACAACGAGTTTTCGTCCGGCATCCGCACGAACATGCCGCTTGATGTGGCGATCCAATTGGCAGTGCTTGCCAAGGATATTCCACCGGATAGCATCAAGCAAGGCGCGATCGATACGACGATGGTGGCGTTCGATAACGTGATTTTGGGCGGGCAGGATGCGAGCATCATGAAGCCGTTGCCGGACAAGATCCGCATTTTGCGCGATGAGATTTTCACATCGGCTGGGGCGTTGAGTCCGCTGGCGCCGCAGAATGACCTGACCGCGTTGATGCGCCTCGACCTTGCCCGCGTCCGCGTGTTGAATGGCTCTTTTACCCCCGGGCTTGAAACCAATACCGGTAATTATTTTCTGGCGCAGGGGATGCAGGTCAAGGAAGTCGCTCCCGCCGATCGCGCCTATGACCGCACGGTGATCGTGTTGTACGCGCCAAAACTGTATACGCTCAAATACTTGCAAATGGTGTTCGGCATTACCGAGAACGCGCTGATTCAGATCAAGCCCGATCCGACGCAAACCGTCGATGTGGAGATCCGCATCGGCAACGACTGGGCGAATAACAACCCAATGCCATAACGAACCTCCCTCTTGAAAGAGAGGGAGGTTTTATTTTGGTTGTTGGAAGGTGAGTTTGAAACCGCCGAAATAATTTTCGCCCGAGGAGGTCTGGCAGGCGGGAGCCATTAACCCTGAAGCGACATCGCTCCCTTGCGCAAGTTGCACAGCATAAGCGATGTTCGGCGTCATCAGGAAGTCTGCGTAGCCGTTGCCCAACTCGGGTTTCAAGCCGGTGAAAAAGCGATCCTCGTTCGCTTCCCATGTGATTTGGATTTCCATGCCCGGCAGTTGTCTGCGGTTTGAATTGAGCACAAGCACTTGTAATAAACCGTCTGGCAGATTCGAATCGCACAAGGCTTCTTGCGCGATCAACTTGAACGGAACGCCAATCGTTGGAATTGGGGTTTGGGTCGGGCGAGGCGTGGATGCGATCGGCAGGGGCTGGGTTGGGGTAATGCCCAGCGTCGCGGTCGCAATATCTTGCGTAGGCGAGGTGGGAATTGGGGAGGGCGTGTTTGGTGACTGGGTGGGTTGGATAATTTCAACCGGAATAGTTGAGGGTGGCGGCGGCGCAACACTGATGCCGTTGCTTTGTAAAGCCGCAGACAGGAGCGCGAGTTGGTCGGCGTTTTGGAAGTCTCCGTTGGCAAGCAGGCGTTGCGCTTGCGCGTTCAACGCTTCGAGGGGATCGGCATCGTTCAGTAGGGTAAGGCGGGCTTTGGCGCGTTCTAAATTCGCTGTGTTGACATACGCGGCGGCGATGGCGGAACGGTATTGGTCTTTGAAGTCGTCGCGCAAGGCGCTGGGAACCGCGTCGACGATTTGCAGGGGCGATATCACCCACGAGTAGGCGAGCCCGGCTCCAAGTCCGAGAAGAAGCGCGAGGAAGGCGCTCCAAAAGATGCGGTTCATGGAATCCCGCTCCAGGCTTGGAGGGCGGTGACGAGTTGCTGAATCAAGACAATATCTGACTCGGCAAACCGGTTCGAGCGCGCATACTCCAACCCTTGAGAGGCGATGGATGTGGGAGATTGCGAGCCGAACATGGCAAGTTGCCGCGCTGAGATGCCAGGGTCGCGGTGTGAGTGATATGCCTCGGCAACCATCAACACGTAATCGGCTTTGAAGTCGGCGCGCAGGGTATCGGGCGTGAGGTCGAAGAAATCGACCGGGTCGATGACCCACCCATATGCAAGGCCGGCGCCGATGCCGATCACGAATGCAAGGATGATAAATAGCCAGCGATTAATTTTCATGGATAAATATCCGGGCAGGTGATCGGCGGCACCCAGAAACGCTTCCTTACCGTTGCTGTCTTTCGACCCTGGCGGGTTTCGAAAGGCTCTGCCGCGCCGGTCCTGCCCGGACGGGCGAAGGATACCCGATGTGGGGAGGGGTGTCAATTAGGGCGGCGAGGTTGTTAAAAACGAACAGCCAGCGTGATTTGTGCGCTGGCTGTTCTTCGACTTGCTCAACTATTCAAACGCGCTTGCGTATTCCACCCAAGCCAGTAATGCAGGAGATCGTTCATGAGTTGCTTGAATTCGGGGTAGCCGACCGGTTTCACCAGATAACTATTCGCGTGGTTATAGTAGGCTCTCGAAACGTCTTTTTCCGCTTCGGAGGTGGTGAGGATGATTACCGGGATCGCTTTCAGGGTTTCATCTTCTTTGATGGTTTTTAAGACGTCGATCCCGTCCACTTTGGGCAGTCGCAGGTCGAGCAGGATGATCTGGGGCCGCGATTTATTCTCGGGGTTGGAGTATTCGCCTCGGTGTTGCAGAAAATCAAGCGCCGATTGCCCGTCGAAAAAGTGTTGGACTTCGTTCGCGATACGATGCTCTTCAAGAGTGCGGATGACAAGTTCGGCGTGGTCCGCATTATCTTCTACGAGCATGACAAGGTAGGGTCTCCCGGTAATTTTCGTCATAATGTATAGCTTATTTTGGAACATTCTAACTCATTTTCGGTTTTTGGCGGCGCCTAAATGTCCCAAAATCACAACAAAACCGATAGGACAGTCGTGTTATAATTTTGACCGCAATAAAACGCTCATTCAACCTGGAGGATGTACCATGGAAATTTCGACTCAGGAATTCAAACATTGTGAAATGATCAAAGTCAAGGGACGGGTGGATAGCGCGACGGCTCCGCAACTTGCGCAAGCCCTTGAGAAAGCCAATGAGGAGGGCAAATACAAGTTGGTGATGGATATGAGCGAACTTGAATACATGTCCAGCGCGGGGTTCCGCGCCTTGCTTGCCGCGCAACGCAATGCGAAGAAATATAATCGCGGCGAGGTTGTGCTCGTCGGCGTGCCTGACCGGATTCGCGAAGCGCTTGAACTGGCCGGCTTTACAGAACTTTTCAAAACCTTTGACGACCCCCTGCACGCGGTTGGGCATTTCTAAATAGCGGAGCCTGTTCAGGTTGGAGAAAGACACGAAGGCAACGAGAGAGGAGCCGTTCTCAGCCACCGGTTGAGGCGGCTTCGGTTTTATCGGATGCAGACGGTCCAGTTCCCGGCACAGTTCGAATTCCTCGACGAGATCCGTGAATTTGTGGGAGTGATTGCCCGCGAAAACGGCTTCAACGACAAGGCTGTTTACAACATCCAGCTTGCCGCCGACGAAGCCGCATCGAATGTGATCGAACATGCCTATAGAGGGAGCGCGGATGGAATGCTCGAGATCTCCTGCGGTGTGAAAGCCGAGACCCTGACCATTGTTATGGTCGACCATGGCAAGTCCTTCGATCCTTCGGAAGTGCCGTTGCCTGATATCCAAGCCGACCTGAGTGATCGCAAAATTGGGGGACTGGGAATTTTTCTCATGCGCAAGTTGATGGATGACTTTGAATACGTTTCAAGCCCGCGCGGTAATACGCTCACAATGACCAAAAGAAAGGCATAAGGCATGAAGCAGGCCTCGTCGTCAGATTGGCGCGATCTTGCCCGTCTGGGAGAGCAACTGCTCAGCGCCGCATCGCTTGCCGAGCAGCGTAACCGCGTTGTGGATGTGGCGGCGCGCCTGTTGGGCGGCGAAGCGGAGTTGTGGCTTTCTGAATCCATTTTTCGATTGCCGAACACGGAACACGCCTCGATCTTTTCGCCCGAGCCGACAACCAAAGGCATGCAACGCGCCATGGCGGGCGGCAGGATCGTGGCAGGGAGTAAAGGCGGAAAGTCGAAAAGCGCGGCGCATCCTTCGTGGGCGTCGATTCCTCTCATCGATCGCGGCGCCGCCCTAGGGGCGATTCAGATTACCCGTCCAAAGGGGCCCGTTTTCAAGCGAGACGATATAAATCTGCTCGAAGGGTTGGCAGGCGTTGTGGCTGTGAGTCTGACCGCTTCGCACCGCATCTCGGTTGAGCAATTTCGATTGAACCAGTTAAATCTGGTGAGCCAGGTGAGCGCGCAGATCGCGAACGTGCTCGATGTCAACGAACTTTCGGAGCGCGTCACCCAACTTATTCAGGAAACGTTCCATTTTTATTACGTGGCGATTTTCACCGTTCGTGAAAATTCTTCCGCCAACCTTCGTTTCCGTTCGAGCGCCATGGCGCAGCGCAAGGGGAAATCAAAAGCCAAGGTGGCGTTGGATGTGAAGATCGGGCAGGGGTTGATCGGCGAAGCCGCGTCGGATGGCGAGCGGATCGTCGTGCCGAACGTGAAGAAAGACGCTCGCTTTCGATTCATTGAATCGTTGCCTGAAACGCGTTCCGAGGTGGTCATCCCGCTTAAGACCGAAGGGCGGGTGCTTGGCGTGCTGGATGTGCAAAGCAATCAGGTCAATGCCTTCCACGCGAACGATCTGTTGATCCTCAATGCGCTGGCAGACACGATCGCGCGCGCCATCGAAAGCGCGCGGCTCTACCGCGATCTGCGCCGCCATTCGGACCACCTTGCATTGATCGCCGATGTAGGGCGGAGCGCGAGCGCCTCGCTGGAATTGAACACGCTCATGAAGAACGTGTCGGACTTGATCCACGAGCGATTCAAGGTTCCGCATGTGCATTTATTTACCGTTCATCGCAACCGCCGCGTCATTGAATATCAGGCGGGTAGCGGCGAACGCGACGCGGGCTCGGAGGGGTTTGCGATCTCCATGGATAACTCCTTGGGCATCATCCCCTGGGTGGCGCGCGAAGGGAAGACGGTGATTACCAACGATGTGCGCAAGGATAAACGCTATGTGCCCTCGCCTTTTCCGCCGGAAAACACCAAATCCGAAATCTGCGTGCCGTTGTTATACGATGGCGAAGTGGTCGGCTTGCTCGATATTCAAGCGGACCGCTACAACGCCTTTACCGCGGAGGATAAATTCATGTTCGAGGCGGTGGCAGATCATATTGCCATTGCTATTCACAACGCCGCGCTCTATCGGTCGGAGCAATGGCGGCGGCGCGTGGCAGACAGCCTGCGCGAGGTCGCCGGCTTGATCTCGGCAGACGAAGATGTGGATGATGTGCTGGATGTGATCCTCGCCGAATTGGAACGCAACCTGCCTGTGGATGTTTCCGCGATCTGGTTGCTGGAAGACGACCAGTTGTACCTTGCCGCGAGTCATAATATCGATGAGGGTGTGCTTGAAAAAGCGTTGTATGGTTCGGTGGAAGCATACGACGGGTTGATGCAAGTCGTTCATTCTCAAAATGCCGAGATACGAAAGCCGACAGACCCGCTGTGGGTTTCCGGTATAGCGGCAGGTTTCGACCAGAGCTATTCCGCGCTGGCTGTGCCGTTGCGCGTGGGAGACCAACCCTTTGGCGTGATCACCCTCGCGCATAACGCGGCAGGCAGATATGGGCGTGAAGCGCAAGCTGTGGCTACCACGTTCGCCAGTTACGCGGCGGTCGCCATTGAAAACACGCGCTTGTACGATGTGGCGCAGGAACAGGCGTACGCGTCGGCGGCGTTGTTGCAGGTGGCGCAGGCAATCGTCAGCCTGAATGATCTCGATGAAATTCTCGGCACGATCATCCGTATCATGCCGATCCTCACCGGTGTGCAACGCGCCGCTTTGTATCAATGGGATGCTTCTCATGAGCAATTTGCGCCCACGCAAAATTATGGGCTGAGCGTCGAGGATGAAAGGCAATTCTGGGAGCGGTCGTTTTCACCGGGTGAATTTACTTTCCTCGATTTATGCCGCGGCGCCACGGGGATGTTAGCGTGTCCGCTCGAAGGACAGGGAGGGTTACAGGCGTGGTTATCAGCCAGCCCGTCGGAGGAAGCGAATCTTGCCAACCCCAACGCCTTGTTGTTCGCCGTCCCGATCGCCGTCAAGGATACGTTGTACGGCGTGATGCTCATCGAAGAGGCGGAGGGAGGATTGCGTTTCCGCGCCCGCCGCCTGGAAATCATTACCGGAATCGCCCAACAAGCCGCGCTGGCGATTCAAAACGACCTTCTGCAAAAGGAGATGGTGGTGCGCGAGCGCCTCGAAACGGAAGTGCAGTTGGCTCGCCAAATTCAGCAGACCTTCCTCCCCGACGCGCTCCCGCAAGTGGAGGGCTGGGACTTCTCAGCGCGTTGGAAAACGGCGCGCCAGGTGGGCGGCGATTTCTACGATGTGTTCGACCTGCCCAACGGAAGGATCGGTTTGTTCATCGCGGATGTGGCAGATAAAGGCGTGCCGGCGGCGTTGTTCATGGCGCTCACGCGGACGCTGGTGCGAGCCGCCGTGCTCGAGACCGAGTCGCCTGCCCAGGCGTTGGCGCGCGTCAACGAGCTTTTGATTCCCGATACGCGCCAGGGGATGTTCGTCACGGCGATTTATGCGGTGCTGGATACCGCCAGCAACGAATTAACCTATGTCAACGCGGGGCACAACCCGCCGATCTGGGTGAAACAGGATGGCTCGATCGAAAAACTTACCCGAACTGCCATTGCCCTCGGCGTTTCGACGGATCATGGCGTCGAACAGAAGACCATCCAACTGGCGGGCGGTGATAACATCCTTTTCTATACTGATGGCTTGACCGAATCGTTCAATAACGAAAGCGAATTTTTTGGAGAAGCGCGACTCATCGACGCCTTGTTGACAAATCTCTGCGCCTCGGCTTCAGATTTGATCGACGTGGTGGAAAAAGCGCTGCTCGATTTTATTCAAGATATGCCTCCCGCCGATGATTTAACGATGCTGGCAGTGAGACGGATGTGAAGCGCGGGTATTTGTGGTTGACCGGACGGTTTGTAAATAAAAAACCCGCTTCGTTCTTGAAGCGAGTTTTCTGTTCACTGATGTTACGCAGTCGGGGTTGATTCGGCTCTCGTCATGCGACATGTGGCAGATTATCAATTAAACCAAGCAATCTCTCCGCCACAGTTTGAACCATGGCGACACTGAGTCGCGGAGTTTTGAATTGCGTTTCTCAGCGTCCAAACAAGAAAAGGTCAGGTGGCGAGTTGATTTTTATCCTTCTGCTTTGACTTCCCCGGCGGTTTCGTCTACTTTTAACCCGCGCAGGGCATCGTCCAAGCTTGTCGCGTCGCGGCGCGCGCCGGTGGCGGAAGCGCCGCAGTAGGGGCAGATGTTCCACGGGAGTTCCATCAGTTTGTTGCAGTTCTCGCAGTTCTTTTTCAATTTGGTGTGACAGTTCGGGCATACCTGCCAGTCATCTTTGACGCGCCGTTCGCAACCGGGGCAGAGGGGTAAATCTTCGAGAGCCTGAAGGAGCGCTTCTTCTTCCAACGTCTTTTGGTAATCTTCTTCGAGGGTCTTCGGCGGGCGTAGGATCAAATACACGAGGATGCCCGGCAGACTCAATACGGCGACAAGAAGCGTTGCCAGGGTCTGCGCGAGCGGATCGCGCGCGCGCGTGCGGATATCGCGATACGTCCAAATGACGAGCGCGATCCATAACGCGGCGATGAAGGCGGCGCCGAAACCTGTCAAGACCAGGATAATGTTGCTGAGAAATGAGGGGTCAAGATTCATAACGTGTCGATATTTTATCTCATATTGCGAAGCGCGGGAACTTTGGGTATAAGGCAATCGCATTTGAAAATCTCGAGGCTCAAAACACGGTGTTTTGCCTTCGAATCTGCTACTCTTCGCCAATCTGCGCGAAATTTTCCGAGAAAGATTAGCGTGAATTCGTGAGGATTAGCGGAAAAAAACCAAATGCGATTGCCCTAAACTTTGGGAGGTGCAACTTTGTGTGTGGCGAAGACGCCTGTTTCGCCGCGCCCGGAAATTTCAACTGCAAGGCGAATCCATGTTCGGGTATACTTTGCCTCATTCAAATTATAGGAGTCTTACATGGAGTGGCTTTTACAACCCCAAACTTGGATCGCGTTCCTCACGCTCGTTGTGCTGGAACTCGTCCTCGGCGTGGATAATATTATCTTTATTTCGATTCTGGCGGGCAAGTTGCCCGTTGAAGATCAGTCGCGCGCCCGTACCACAGGCATTTTGTTGGCGGTGGTGACGCGGTTGCTGTTGTTGTTCTCTCTCTCGTGGATCATCAACCTCAAGGATCCCATATTTACCGTGATGGGGTATACCCTTTCCGAGCGCGACATCGTCCTTCTGGCGGGCGGCATTTTCTTGATCTGGAAAGCCACGCGCGAAATTCATGAGAAACTGGAAGGCTCCGAAGGACATGCCTCCGCCAAAGTCCATGCCTCGTTTTGGAGCGTGATCGTTCAGATCATGTTGTTGGACATCGTCTTCTCGCTCGATTCGGTCATCACCGCCGTCGGCATGGTGGATGAGTTGCCGATCATGATCGCGGCGGTCATCATCGCCGCATTAGTGATGATCTTCCTTGCCGCCCCTCTCAGCAATTTTGTCGAGGGACATCCCACGATCAAGATGCTTGCGCTCAGTTTCTTGCTGTTGATTGGCTTTACGCTGGTCGTCGAAAGTCTTGACGTGCACATCCCGAAGGGATATATCTACTTCGCCATGGGCTTCTCTGTGATGGTGGAAACGCTGAACTTGCGGATGCGCCAACGCTCCGAGCCTGTGCAACTGCGCAGTCCATACCAAGCCAGCGCTCCTGTCCCTGCGATGGCGGAGGTGTCGGCTCCAAAGACCCGTTCGGTGAAATCTATCCCAAAAAAGAAATCTACAAAGAAACGAAAATAACGTCGAATCAAAAAGGACTTCCGAGAAATACGGAAGTCCTTTTTGCACACTGCTCACTGCTCACTGCTCACTACTCACTGCTCACTGCTTTCACTTCCTCCCATCCCTCACCGCTTTCATAAACCCCACAAACAACGGATGCGGCTTCATCGGGCGCGACAAAAACTCAGGGTGGAACTGACTCGCCACCATGAATGGATGATCCTCGATCTCGACGATTTCCACCAGTTTGCCGTCGGGAGACATGCCTGAGAAAACCATGCCTGCCTTCTCAAAATCTTTTTTGTAATTGTTGTTGAACTCGAAGCGATGGCGGTGACGTTCCTCCACTTTTTTCTCGCCGTAGGCTTTGGCGGCTTTCGAGCCTTCCTGCAATTCGCAGGGATATAAGCCGAGCCGCATCGTGCCGCCCATGTCGGTGATCGCGCGTTGGTCGAGCATCAAGTCAATGACGGGATATTCCGAGCCGCGATCAAACTCAGAGGAGTTGGCATCTTCGTGATTCAACACGCCGCGCGCGAATTCAATGCACATCACTTGCATCCCCAAACACAGACCGAGATACGGAACTTTCTTCTCGCGCGCATACCGCGCCGCTAAAATTTTCCCTTCGATGCCGCGCGAGCCGAACCCGCCAGGGACGAGGATGCCATCCGCGTTTTGCACCACATCCCAGCCTTTGTCTTTTTCGAGGTCAGCCGCGTGCACCCAGCCGATCTCCACTTCCACGTCGTTGGCGAGCGCGGCATGTTTCAACGCCTCGCGCACCGACATATACGCGTCTTGCAGTTCGACATATTTTCCAACCAAGGCAACTTTCACCGTTTGCTTCGGTTTTCTCACGCGCTCCACAAGTTTCTCCCATGGCTTCATGTCCACCCTGCGCGTGGCTTTCATGTTCAACTTCTCAACGAGATAATCGCTGACGCCCGCCTTCTCCAACAAAAGCGGGACTTCATACAACACATCGCTCGTGATCATCGGCACGACGGCTTCTTTTTCCACGTCGCAGAACAGCGCGATCTTGTCGCAAATATCTTTGTCAACAGGATAATCTGAACGCGCGATGATCATGTTTGGCGAAATACCGATCGAGCGCAACGCCGCCACGGAGTGTTGCGTGGGCTTGGTCTTGATCTCGCCCGTCGCTTTGATGTACGGCAACCACGTCACGTGGATGAAGAACACGTTCTCGCGCCCGACCTCGTTGCGGAGTTGTCTCAGCACTTCGAGAAACGGCTGCGACTCGATGTCGCCAACCGTCCCGCCGACCTCGACCAGTACAATATCGGCATTCGTCTCTTTGCCAATGGACGCGACTCGCCGCTTGATCTCATTCGTAATGTGCGGAATGACCTGAATCGTCCCGCCAAGAAAATCGCCGCGCCGTTCTTTGCCGATGATCTCGGCGTAGACCTGTCCGCTGGTGAAGTTGGACGAACGGCTGAGGCGGATGTCAATGAATCGTTCGTAGTGACCCAGATCGAGGTCCGTTTCCGCGCCGTCATCGAGCACGTACACCTCTCCATGTTGGTACGGACTCATCGTGCCAGGGTCCACGTTGATATACGGATCCAATTTCTGCACGGTCACATTGAAACCTCGTTCCTTCAGCAAGAGTCCTGTCGCCGCCGCAGTCACGCCTTTGCCAACCGAAGAAACAACCCCGCCCGTGAAAAATAAATATTTTGTGGTCATAAAATAATTCTCCAATTCTCTAATCCTCTAACCTCTAATCCTCTAATTCTCCAATCCTCTGCCTCAACCCCGCCCTGCCTCCACCCCATTAAAAGAAACGGGGAGGGCGTTTCAGCCCTCCCCGTCGGGGATTGCATTTCCTGTGTGTTCTGGCAGTTCTTCGATTTCATCCGACCAGTTTCACAATATCTTCCGCGGCGCGCCGCATCTCGAGAAAGATCAAACCGAGTTTCGCTTCATGCCGCGCCATGGCAGTTAACACTGCTTCCTGCCCAATAGACGTCAACACGATCGACCCCGCATCGCCTTTGATGTACACCTGCTCCAACCCTCCGCGTCCCAACTCGTTGGAGATCCGCTCGCCGAGCGAGAGCATCGCCGCCGACATTGCCGACACGCGATCTTCCTCCACGCCTTGCTGCAAAGCCGAAGCCATGATCAACCCGTCCACAGAAACAACGGCCGAAGCCTCGATATCGGGCGCGGCGGCTTGCATGTTTCGTAATCGGTCCACGATCTGGTCGGCGCGGGATTTTGCCATAACAATTCTCCTAAAATAAATCTGCCAAAGTTTACCATACTTCATTTTGCATGTCATTGCGACGGTTCCGCGCTTCGACTTCGTGGCGCGTGGTGTTCGCGCCACGAAGTCGAAGCGTCACTTGCATCATACAAAATTGACCCATGTATCCCTTCGTGTTAAACTTGAACGTTCGACTAATGAAGACCCGCCTCCTTCTCCCCTTCGTTTTGTTGCTCCTCGCCGCGCAGGATTCGCCGCCCGTAGCGATCACCTCTCCCGCGGCGGGCGAAGTTTTGCATGGAGAAATTACGGTCATCGGCTCGACGGATATTCCAAATTTCTTCTCCGCTCAACTGGACTTCAAATACGCTTCAGACGACGGGGATGGCTGGTTCCCCCTAGCCGCGTTATCTCAGCCCGCGCTTGACTCGCCTCTCTACCTCTGGAACACTGCCTCCATCACCGACGGCGCCTACATCCTGCGCTTGCGCGTCACCCTCGCCGACGGGACATTCCAAGAAGCGACAGTCCCCATCACCATCCAAAACGACGCGCCGATATTCACTCCAACGCCTGTTGTGACTTCCACGCCCGAATCCTCCATTGGAGTACAAATCCCAACCCCATTCCTCCTCGCCGCCTCGCCCACTCCCACCGAAGTCCCGCGCCCAACCCCGACGCCTCTCCCAGCCAACCCCGCCTCATTGACTCGATCCACCATCCTCGCCAGCCTCGCTCGCGGAGCCTTGGTCATCATCGGCTTATTCATTTTCTCCGCCATCCTCCTCCGCCTCCGTAATACTTGAAACTTGAAACATGAAACTTGGAACTTGACACATGACAGACCCCTACCTCCTCATCGGACTCGGCAACCCAGGACGTGAATACGCCAACACACGTCACAACTTTGGCTTCATGGCAATTGACCGTCTCGCAGTGCGACTCAACGCGCGCGGCATGAAAGTCCAATCGAAAGCCATCGTGATGGATTCAAAATATGAGGATCACAAACTCATCCTCGCCAAGCCGCAGACGTACATGAATCTCTCAGGTCAATCGGTGCAGGGACTGGCTCACTTCTATAAGATTCCCAACGAAAACCTAATGATCCTCTCCGATGATCTCGATCTGCCCTTCGGCACCATCCGCATCCGCGCCTCGGGCGGACCTGGCGGACAGCGCGGCTTGTCGTCCATTTTGGAAAAACTCGGCACGAAAGATATTCCCCGCATGAGACTCGGCATCGGTCGCCCGCCTGGTCGCATGGACCCCGCCGATTACGTCCTGCAAAACTTTTCGCGCGACGACTTGAAATCCCTCTCCGAACTCCTCGACCGCGCCGCCGACGCCGCGCTTGAGTTTGTGGTGAATGGTTTGAATGCGGCGATGAATAAATTTAATGGTGACGCAAGAGATTAGATGACTAGAGACTAGATGACTAGAGACTGGTTCGTTACCAATCCTCTACTTTCTACTCTCTAATCCTCTAATCCTCTGCTCTCTACCTATGCTCTCCATCCTCAACTCCATCCGTTCGCTCCCACAATATCAGAATCTTCTTTCCCAACTCAAAGCGGGGAAACAAATCGCTGGGCTGGGACTTCCGCGCGCGGCACGATTGCCTGTGCTTGCGGCGTTGCTGGAGGATATTGGGCAACCAATCCTCTTCATCACCGATCGCGCCGACCACGCGTTGTCCATGTTCGATGAGTTGGGATTTTGGGTCAAGTCGCCGCGTTATCATTTTGCGGAGCCGAATCCGTTGTTTTACGAGCAAGCCGCGTGGGGCGTGACCACTCGCCGCGACCGCCTGCAAGCGTTGACCGCACTTTCCACTTACCATTTACCATTTACTCCAAAACCCGAAGCCCCTCCCGTGTTCGTGACCTCCATTCGCTCGTTGATGACGCGCACGATGCCGCGGCGCGACTTCCTCAAGGCGTGCAAGAAGTTATCGGTCAATCAAACCATTCAACCCGATTCGCTCTTGCGGAGTTGGGCAGAGATCGGCTACCAGCGCGTCAACACCGTGCTGGAGCCTGGACAATTCTCCAGCAGGGGAGGGATTCTCGACATCTGGGCAACTGCCGAGACGATGCCTGTCCGTTTGGATTTCTTCGGCGACGAGATCGAAACGATTCGCAGATTCGACCCCGCCTCCCAGCGCACGATTGAAAAATTGGATTCGGTCCTCGTCACGCCCGCGCGGGAATATTTGGTTCGTCACGATCCGTCAGCAGTTCAACTGCTGACGGAACAATCGAACGAAGAGCAATCCGCAGTTCAACTGCGGATTGAACGGGAAGATAATATTTCCGAATTCCACATCCCTCTTCTTCATTTACAACCCGCGACGTTGCTCGATTATCTCCCTCAAAAAGCCATCGTGTTGATTGACGACCTGTCCATCATCGAATCGATGGCGGAGGAGGTCGAGGCGCAGGCGGTCAAGTTCAGGCAGGAGAGTATCGCGGAAGAGACGTTGTCCGCTGAGTTCCCGTTGCCGTATGTTCCGTGGTCGGAGTTGTACGATGGCGTGCAGGGTGGGTTGGTGGAGTTGGGCTACTCTGCGAGGGAAGAGGTTGGAGAGCAGAGACTAGAGACTGGAGACTTTGAGGAGTCTTTGGCTTCTCGCTTTGGTCATGACGAAAGATTCGGGGGGAGGCTGAAGAATTTTGTTGACTATGTTGCGGGATTGATCTCGAAAAAGGAATCCGTCATCGTCGTGTCGCGGCAGGCTAAAAGGTTGGAGGAACTTTGGGGAGAGGCGAACCAGCCCGACCCGTCGAATGAACCGCCGCTCTTTATCGAGTCATCTTTATCAGAGGGATTCGTCCTCAATCTCCAATCCTCTAATTCTCCAATTCTCGACTCGCAATTACCAATTACTAATTACGAATCTTTACCACGACTTCACTTGATAACCGATTCGGAGATCTTCGGCTGGGAACGCCCTCAACCCCGCACGCGCCAGCGACCTGTTGCCGAGACTCCCGAATCGGTGTATGCCGATTTGAACGTGGGCGATTATGTGGTGCACATTGATCACGGCGTCGGGCGGTTTGGCGGATTGGTGCAACGCGAGTTGGATAATCACGCGCGCGAATTTCTCGCGGTGGAATATGACGGCGGCGGGCAGTTGTTCGTGCCTGTGCATCAAGCGGATCGGTTGACGCGTTATGTGGGCGCGGAGGGCGCGGCGCCCGCGTTGGATCGTTTGGGCGGGCAGGAGTGGCACGAGAAAAAAGGACGCGTGAAAGCCGCGGTGTTGGAAGTGGCGCAAGAGATGTTGGACTTGTACGCGCGCCGTCATGTGGCGCTGGGATATTCTTTCAAGCCCGATACCGCGTGGCAAAAAGAATTGGAAGATTCTTTTCCGTATGTGGAGACCGAGGATCAACTGCGCGCGTTGAACGACATCAAGCGCGATATGGAATCGTCGCGCCCGATGGATCGTTTGTTGTGCGGCGATGTTGGTTATGGAAAAACCGAAGTGGCGTTACGCGCCGCGTTCAAAGCCGTGATGGACGGCAAGCAAGTAGCGATCCTTGTGCCAACGACTGTATTGGCGCAACAACATTACGAAACATTTTTGCAGAGGCTCGCCGCGTTCCCTGTGAAAGTAGAAATGCTTTCGCGCTTCCGCACGCCGCGCGAGCAAACAACAATTCTGCACGGACTCGCCATCGGCGAAATTGATATCGTTGTCGGCACGCATCGTTTGATCTCTGGCGATGTGCAATTCAAAGAACTCGGCTTGGTCGTCATTGACGAAGAGCAACGCTTCGGCGTCACACACAAGGAGCATCTCAAAAAACTCCGCACCGAAGTGGACGTGTTGACTCTCACCGCCACGCCGATCCCGCGCACGTTGTACATGGCGCTCACGGGCGTGCGCGACATTTCGAATCTCAACACGCCGCCCGAGGAGCGACTGCCCATCGTCACGCATGTCGGTCCGTATTCGCCGAAACTTGTGCGGCAGGCGATCCTGCGCGAACTCGAACGCGGCGGACAAATTTTCTTTGTGCATAACCGCGTCCAGACCATCGACGCGATGCGCGCGCATCTCAATCAACTCGTCCCCGAAGCGAACGTGGATATCGGTCACGGGCAGATGCCAGAGAATCAACTCTCGGAAGTGATGCATCGCTTCAACAACGGCGATACCGATATTTTATTGTCAACGACGATCATCGAATCGGGATTGGACATCCCCAACGCGAACACGCTCATCGTGGACCGCGCCGACACCTTCGGCTTGGCTCAACTCTATCAACTACGCGGTCGTGTCGGACGTGGAGCTGCGCGCGCCTACTCCTACTTTTTTCGCCACAACAAGCTGACCCCCACCGTGGACGGTCAACAGCGGCTCGAAGTGATCGCCGAAAACACGCAACTCGGCGCGGGCTATTCGATCGCCATGCGCGACCTTGA
The DNA here is from genome assembly GCF_057138825.1 of Candidatus Defluviilinea gracilis. NCBI lineage: Bacteria > Bacillati > Chloroflexota > Anaerolineae > Anaerolineales > Candidatus Villigracilaceae > Candidatus Defluviilinea > Candidatus Defluviilinea gracilis. The sequence continues at coordinate 107,644 of NZ_DBNHEF010000079.1, read as the reverse complement.
GATCCGCGGCGCGGGCGAATTGCTCGGCACGCGTCAATCGGGTCACATTCAAGCGGTGGGATTTCATTTGTACACGCGGTTGTTGGCGGATGCGGTGAGACGGATAAGAACGGTCAAAGGTCAAATGTCAAAAGTTGAAGAACCAAGTTTGACTTTTCGACCTTCGACCTTTGACTTGCCTTTGTCCATGCCCGTGAACGTTGACCTCCCCCTCGCCGTCGGAATCCCTGCTGAGTACATCCCCGATCAGGATTTGCGCTTGCGTCTGTATCGTCGCATCGCGGATTTGCGCGACGAAACCGAAATCGACGCGCTGGCGTCCGAGTTCAAAGATCGCTTTGGCGAATTGCCCGACATGACCGCGAATCTGTTTTACCAGATGCGAGTCAAACTGCGAGCCGAGAAGGCGGGATTGTCATCCATCAATTGGGAAAGCGGACAGATCGTCCTGCGTTACCCAACTCCCACAAACGGCACGGAACCCAAACGCCTCGCTGATCTTGGCGCAGGCATCCGCGGCGGCAAGTCCGCGTATTGGTGTTCGTTCGGGGAGGAATGGGAGGGGAAATTGTTGGATGTGTTGGGGAGGTTAGTTTAACGGCTGGCGTGACTTGCGCTGGGGTGGGCGGCGGTACGCCGTCCGACTGGAAAAATTCCCAGGGGTAGAACAAAGTTTGGAATCGCGCCTGAATCCCCAGCGTTGGGTGCGCGCTTTTTGGAGCAGACTTTATTGTATGAATTCAACTGTGCTTACCATAGACTCAAAAATCTTTTGACCTCGTGTGTACCATGCACCTACATTGTACCTGTGATCTCTGTTTGAAAAACCATATGCAATTAAATATTGGTTCGTAGAAATCTGTAAGACAATTATTTCACCGCTGAAAGTGAATCCCATAAATTTCTCACTCTCAATAATCAATTCTACGGCAGTGCCTTCATTGCCATTTGCAATTATGGAAGTTTCTATTGCTTGAGTTATTACTACTTTTTCCTCCTCTTTATCCATAAAGCTGGACACCCAATAATCCGATAAATCGGATGTAGATTTGAAACGAGGGTCAGTTTTTGTTCCATAAATACAAAAAGTAAACTCATCGTTTTGTATACAGATAGAATGAATATCGTTATCTAATTCGGATAAACTTATTTCATCTTTCGCAGCTTGTTGATATGGTTCAAACGAGAATCCTGCTTGTTGATAGTACAGGCGCCCCCCTATCTCATAATTTGGATCTACGACCAGTTTTCGAGGAGCATCCTTATTGGGCGCAAAATTAATTTGAGGCATGTCGCATCTAAATAATGCAAAAGCCAAGAGAAGAAGCAAAAATTTATGAACTTTTTTCATGCTCATCCTTACAGGTATATTAATTCACATTGTTTTGGTATTTGTCTGCTCAACTAGGGTTATACCGCCGAAAGTTAAAATTTGATGAATAAATTATAGCACTCACTCCCTTGCTCTTTATCCCTTCACAACCTTCCCACCCCTCATCACCAGCGCGATAGTATCGTTGTTCTCCAGTGAACGAATATCCTGAATCGAATTTATTTCCGCCCTCATTCTACATCTTCACCGCCCGCGTGGCAATGTAGTTAGGATGATATTTCCCCAGCGGCGAATCGGTCATCACGTCTTCGTACAGGTCGGTGAGGACGAATCCCGCCGTGCATTGTCCGCCGAGCAGATTGTCCCTTATGCCTTATTCCGCAGTTCCCTCATGCGACGCAATGTATTCGAGAGTCGCTTGAGTGATTAACCCTGAGCGGGTTTCTCCATTGTCGGAGGCGAATTTATCCATCAAGTTCAACACTCGTTCGGGCAACGTAATATTTACCCGCTTCGACTTGCCCGAAAGTTTCGCCGCGTCCACTGAAACGACCGCCCAAACGCCGTCGGCATAGTCGGGGTTGTTCTGATGATATTCGATGGTTTGAGGCGTGGGTATGGCTTCCCCGTCAATTAGCATACCTTCTAAATGTGCCTCGATGGCTTCGACAACTTCCGATAATGCTTCATCGAGGGTTGCGCCCGCGCTAAAGCATCCCGCCACATCTGGAACGGTCACGCCGTAATCGCTGTTAGGGTCTTTGTGAATAACAACTGGATAGCGCATTTTCTCTCACTTTTTCTCTGACCAGGACCAACCTGCCTGACGGTAAATACTGCGAAGGGTTCCGATTGGCAAATCTCTTTTCGGGTGCGGAACAGTCACCCTGCCAGGTTTTACGGGATGTTTGAAATGATGGTGACTGCCGCGCACATGCACAAGTGACCAGCCGTCTGCTTTGAGTTTTGTGATAACATCCCGACTGTTCATGGCGCAATTATACACACCCTACACACTGCGTCAATGCTCACACGAAATGCCTCGCCGATCTGGGCGCGGCATCCGCGGCGGCAAGTCTGCGTATTGGTGTTCGTTTGGCGAGGCGTGGGAAGGGAGGTTGTTGGAGGTGTTGGGGAGGTTGTAACAAAGTCCGTCATTGCGAGCCGAAGGCGAAGCAATCTCCGTTTGGGCGAAGAAAATGCCTGAAAACGTCACAGAATCCCCATAACCAGGTATAGTCGTCGTTAGGTTGTTTTTTCTTCACTCACAACTTTTAATCGTGCTTTTGGTTCGCGAAAAACAAAGATCGCGATAGCCAATCCGATCGCGCCTCCACCGAGTATGCCAAGTAGTCCAAAGATAGGCGGGATTACAAGAATGGTATCTGGCATAGGTTTACTATCAAATTCCCAAACTATGCCTTGATCGTCAATAAGCGCGGTATAACGTCGGAAGCCAGTGCCCCATAAGAATCCTGACTTAAAACATTTATTCTGGAAGGGTGACGGTGCTGGTGAAATAGAAAACTCATAGTCATCGAGAGCACATGGCATCTGAAGCTCATCGACAGCGACGATATCTACCGTTGTCAAATCCTTGACCCACTTACTCTGCGGCTCAGCCTGATAATGATATATGTTGCCGTCGAGAGTTTCAATGTACAGTGGAGGTTCACCTGCAGCCGGAATGAGTCGGATGACCTCCGCAGGCGGTAAGGGAAGTTGCTTCCATGCCGGCTGGTCGGCAGTAAGTGAACTTACACTAATACCGAAGCCGATAAGGTAGCCCACAACAATCATAATAAGAACAATGAGGATTCGAAGAACAAGCATATCAGGAAATTGGAGTCGGAATTTGTCTTCGCGCTCATTCTACATCTTCACCGCCCGCGTGGCAATGTGGTTGGGATGATATTTTCCCAGTGGCGAATCGGTCATCACATCTTCGTACAGGTCGGTGAGGACGAATCCCGTCGCGCATTGCCCGCCGAGCAAATCCGTCAGCGAGTGACCGAATTCGAGGGGTAGACCTTTTGCGAGATATTCATCCAAGTCCTCTTTCGGGAGGCTGGTCGCGTCTGAGTCGTTCGTAGGTCAGGCTTTTAGCCTGACGTGCTTCTAGCATTTGACATATGGCGGGTTAAAAACCCGCCCTACAAATACTTATGCAATAGGTCCAGTTTTTCAACTATCTTTATACCCTCTACATCTTCACCGCCCGCGTGGCAATGTAGTTGGGAAGAAATTTCCCCAGCGGCGAATCGGACATCACAGCTTCGTACAGGTCGGTGATGACGAATCCCGCCGAGCAGGTCGGTCAGTGAGTGACCGAATTCGAGGGGCGTGTAACCTTTTAATTCTTTGAAATTCAGTTTGTGTAACTTATAATAACCCAAGAACTTGATTTCTGTTCATTCAAGGAGGTGGCTGGCAAAGATTTTCAGGGGCGCTCATGAACTAAAGCAAACGATCCAATTAGACAACCATGAGGAGATTGTATGAAACGATCAGTTCGTATGTTAGTTGTATTCCTATTAGTGGGATTGATCCTGATGCCAGCCCAAACCTTGGCGCAGGCATCGAATCTGGCAGGCGTGGGTCTGCTGGACGACTTCAACCGGGCGAACGGGGTATTAAACGGAAATTGGTCTGGCAACCGATCGAAGTATCGCATCTTGAATAACCAGTTGTACGTCAATAGCAACGCGTCGAATGCGGATATTTACTGGAAGACCGCACTTGGCGTCGACCAGGAAGCCTACGTTACATTCGTCGATGTGAAAGACACCGCCACCGAACAAAACCTCCTGCTCAAAGCGCAAAGCAACCGCACGTGGGGCGATGGCGTCATTGAAGTCCTGTATGACGCGAATCAGCACATGGTACAAGTGTGGACGTGGGAGTGGCCCAAAGGCTGGGTCAAATATGGCGGAGATATGCCCGCCACCTTCGCGGACGGCGACACCTTCAGCGCTCGCGCTTATGGCAACGGGTTTGTCGAAGTCTATCAAAACGATACCTTGTTGGGCGCGCGCGATATCACAGCCTGGCCCCATTACGCCAAAGGCGGATATGTCGGTCTGTGGTTCATCGGCGGGCGCGGAGCCATCCTCGATGATTTCGGCGGCGGGACGATCATCGATCCTCCGTACCAGCTTGTCGACCTCCAATTGCTCGCTTTCAACGACTATCACGGGTACCTCGAGACCTCTGGCAACCCGGGACCCGGCAACGTGGGTAGCGACCCGGCTGGCGGCGGCGAATTCCTTTCCGCGAAACTTACCCAACTCCGCGCGGGGAATGCAAACAGCCTCACCGTGGCGGCAGGCGACTTGATCGGCGGTTCGCCCTTCCTCTCCGGCATGTTCCACGATGAGCCATCCGTCGAAACGTTGAATGCCATGGGGCTGGATGTCTCCAGCGTCGGTAATCACGAATTCGATGAAGGCGTGGTGGAACTCCTGCGTATGCAAAACGGCGGCTGTCACCCAGTGGACGGTTGTTACTTCCCCAGTGACCCGTACCCCGGCGCAAACTTCAATTGGCTCGCCGCGAACGTCGTCAACGATGTGACCGGTGAAACGCCCCTGCCTCCGTACTGGATCGATGAGATCGACGGCGTGAAAGTCGGCTTCATCGGCATGACCCTCGAAGCAACCAACACGCTTGTGTCGCAATCCGGCATCAATGGCTGGACCTTCCTCGATGAGGCAGATACCGCCAACGCGCTCGTTCCCGAGTTACAGGCGCAAGGCGTCGAAGCGATTGTGGTGCTCATGCACGAAGGCGGCTCGCAAACGCCTCCTCCGGGCGCGGTTAATGCTTGTGTCGGCATCAGCGGGCCCGTTGTGCAGATCAACAACCTGCTCGACCCCGCCATCGACGTGGTGGTCACAGGACACACGCACCTCCCGTATAACTGTCTGCTCAACGACCCGAATGGGAATCCCCGTATTGTGACGAGCGCGTACTCGTTTGGTCGCGTGGTCTCTGAGATTAACCTCGTTCTTGACCACCGCACAGGCGACATCCGCCGCGACCTCAGCTCCGCCACCAACCATGCCGTCGTTCGCGCGCAATTGACGGCTGATGCCGCCATCACCGCCATCATCAACAAGTGGAAGGTGATCAGCGACCCGATCGGCAAAGCGCAAGTGGGCACGATCACGGCTGATATCCGTCGCGCCTTCAACGGCGCCGCCGAAGATCGCGGCTCCGAGTCGAACGCGGGCAACATGATCGCCGATGCCCAACTCTTTGCAACCCAAGTTAATGGCGCGCAGATCGCGTTCATGAACCCGGGCGGCATCCGCTCCGATTTGATCTTCGCCAAGTCCGGCGCAGAGGCGGTGGATGGTATCGTCACCTACTCGGAAGCGTTCACCTTCCAGCCTTTCAGTAACGTCCTGATGACGATGCCCATGACCGGCGCTCAAGTTCAATCGGTGCTTGAAGATCAGTGCCAGCCTGCCGGCTCGAGCCGTCCGTTCCTGCACCTCGGCGTATCGGTCGGGTTCAGTTACGATCTCTCCAAGACATTTGGCTTGGTGGATCACGACAACAACCCCACGACGGCGCCGATCAACTCGTGCACCTCGATCACGGTCTCGAACATCATGTTGAATGGCGTCCCGCTCAACCCGGCGGATACGTATATGGTAACGGTCAACCAGTTCCTTGCCGACGGCGGCGATAACTTCGTCACCTTCCGCGATATCGACCCGTCCCTGCGTATCGGCGGCGGTATCGACCTCGATGAGTTGATCGCCTACTTTGCGGCGAACAGCCCGGTCTCCCCTCCGGGAACGAATCGAGCCAACGAACTGCCGTAAAAACAAGCAAGTCGTTTCAATGAATCAGGGTCGCAGAAATGCGACCCTGATTTTTTATCCCTTCATCGCCCGCGTGGCAATGTAGTTGGGATGAAATTTCCCCAGCGGCGAATCGGACATCACGTCTTCGTACAGGTCGGTGATGACGAATCCCGCCGCGCATTGTCCGCCGAGCAAATCCGTCAGCGAGTGACCGAATTCGAGAGGCAGACCTTTGGCGAGATATTCGTCCAAGTCCTCTTTCGAGAGGCTGGTCATGTCTGAATAGGGGATCGAGTGCGCGACTTCGAGGATGCCCTCGTCCATTTTGTACAGGTCGAAAATGTAGTGGACGGGATTCATCGAGCCTGTCAACAAAATCCCGCCGTGACGGAGAACGCGATAACATTCGCGCCACACCACGCGGACATCTTGCATGAACACCGTCGAAACGGGATTGAAGATCAAGTCGAATGATTCATCGGGGAACATGGATAAATCCGCCGCGTCACCTTCGATGGTTTTGAGAGTCAAGCCTTCGCGTTCGGCGACGAGCGTGTCTTGCTTGAGTTGGGCAGGGGAGTTGTCGAAGACGGTCACGTTCGCGCCGAGCGCGGCGAAGATGGGTCCCTGCTGACCGCCTCCGCTGGCGAGGCATAACACGTCCGCGCCATTGAGGGGAGGAAACCAGCGATGCGGAGTTGGAATATTTTCCGTGAGCAAAACTTGGAACTCGCCGCGTTTTGCTTGTTCGATGACTTCGTGAGTCACGGGCTGAGTCCAGCGGTTGTTCGATTCGACTTCGCGGTTCCATGCCTCGCGATTGTAGGTGCGGATGTCCATATCACTTCCTTCGTTTTTAATCGGGACGCTGATGAACGCTGAAAACGCAGATTTTATTCTTTTAGAAATCAGCGCAGTCAGCGCGCTTCGCGGTCTGCGTCCAAAAGTTTTCAGCCCAAACAAAACCATCAATCATCCTTGCGGTTCTGTCAATTACAGGGATTTTACATGGGGATAATATTGTTGTAAATCGGATTCGTAGAATCACAGGTAAGGAGAATTGCCCATGAAAAAATTGTTGCCAATTATCGCCCTCTTGTTGTTGGTGTCCGCCTGCGCCGCGCCTGCGACACAATCCGCGCCGACGCAGGCGCCAGTGGTGGAGTCGCCTCCCGCAACGGCGACCCAGCCGCCCGTCGAGAATGAAGCGGCTGTTCCCGTCACAGAAGATTACGCCATCTTCTCGATCAACGTGCAGGATTTTTCGCATCCCGCTGAATCTGCCGCAGTGTTGAATCACATCATTGACTTGCACGAAGAATTGAACGTGCCAGTGGATGTCTATCTCACCGATGTGATGGCAAAGATTTATGCCGAACAATATCCCGACTTGTTGGCGCGTCTGAAAACATCGCCCGTTGTTGCTGTCTCGTATCATTATCGCGCGCCGCGACCGTATGCCAACAATTACGATTGGCTCGGCTTGAGCACGATGAGCGCCGACGAGTTGTATCAAACGGTGATGCGTTACGAAACGCGCGAGGTTGATCCTGTGACGGGGCAAACAACGGATGCGGCGGGCGGTTATCAATACGTGGCGGACATGATCGGGTATGCGCCGTACGCGGCGTCGTCCATTGCGGACTCGGCGGAAATTGACAGCGCGATCTTACAAGTGTTCGACGAACTCGGCGCGCAGATGACGGTGGTGCATGGGCGCGCGTTGAATCTTGGCGACGTGAAAAAAGGTTTGCCGATCCGACCCGAACATTACGATTACAAATTGTTTGAATTCATCGGGCAGGACGCGGTCGCGAGTTTTGAGTCCGCGCTCACGCAGGCGCATCAATCGGGCGGCGTCGCGCCGTATTTCGTCGGCGTGAAGATGCACGATAACGATTTCTTCGCAACAAAATCCGCGTGGCTCACCGTCTATGTCGATGGCGGCAAACGCCCGAACTGGGACACGTCGCTCGCCGCGCCGCTACTCTCACAACCCGAACAAGATGCGATGTGGGCGATGTATGAACAAACCGTTCGTTATGTCGCGTCGCAAATGGATCGCGTGACGCCAGTGAATATTCCGATGGTTTTGGAAATGTTGAAATACCTACACTAAAAAGGATTTCCCATGAAAAGACTTTTCACCCTCGTAATCGGATTTCTTCTTTTGACGGCGTGTGTGACAGCCCCATCAGCGCCTCAGACCCAGCCTCCGCCTGATTCAGTTTCCCCAACCGAATCTCAGCCCACGCTTTCCCCCGCGCCTGAGGCATCTGGCACAACCCTCTACCTCTCCGCCACCTTGCACATCGAATCGAAGTTTGACTCATGGCCCGCAGACACCGAATCCTTCCTCAACTTCCTCCAACAAACAACCGATGCGGGCATCCGCTGGTCCATCGGCGGCGACATTGGCTGGCTCGAGTCCGCGGACAATGCGCAGGAGATCGTGCAACGTTCCGCGGCAATGGGCGCGCAATGGGACAATCACGCGCACAGCCCGAACGACTTGGGGAAGATCGCGTCCATTCTCTCTTCGTGGGGCGTCACGCCAACGGGCGTCGTCAGTGGATTCTTGATTCAAGACTTCGACGGCTTGCAGTCGAGTTACGCGTACCAAGGAAATTCGTGGTCGCCATCCGTGATTTGGGGCGGGGTGGTTTGCCCGGGACATAAAGAGGGATGCGATGATCTCTCTGTAAGTTTATATCGCCCCACGAGCAGTTCGCAATTTGAAGTCCATGACCCGAGTGGGAAATTGATCAAGCTCGGCGGAGGAAGCCACCAGTTGGCAGACGCTGAAGCTCTCGCCGCGCAAATTGCGCAAGGACAGCATCCGTATCCCGTGATCGGGTACACCATCATGGTCGAGCCTGAGACGTTGCGCATCTCAACGTCTGCTACCGATGATGTCAATGTGATTTTGGCTTTTGTCGAGCGCATGAACGCGTATCCGTTCGTCCGCTGGGCGACGATTGCCGAAACCGCGCAAGCATGGACTGACGCGGGCGAGGTCGCGTTTCAGATCAACGAATAAGATAGGACTTACGCAATTGAACCTGTTGCGCCGCAGTGCAACTGCTCGCTAATTGCTAAACTCCTGAAAATAAAACGACTTCCGCGAGGAAGTCGTTTTTATGTTCGTGTTTACATTTACGGATTCGGCGTTCCCTGCACCGCCACGCCAACCCACGTAAACCCGCGTTTCTCGCTAACCGCACCAGCCGAAACCCACACGGGCTGACCTTGCTCGTCCACGCCGTTCTGGCGGACGGTTGTTACCCACCATTGGATCAAGTGTGCAAGATTATCGTTCGGGCGGAAGGATGTGGGAACGATGAATTTCGTATCCGTCACATATTCGGTGATGCGCAATTCGCCTGTGGTCACATCTTCGATGATGACCTGATATCGTTCGTTATCGCGCAATGTTCCCACAGACGCCCACTGCAAGGTGACCACATCGTTGGCAAGGGTGAACGCCGCGCCGTTGGCGGGGAGGAGCAGGCTCGGGGCGGGATAAGGAGGCGGAAGCGTCGCAGTAGGAGTGGGTCCCGGTGTGGCGAATCGGGCGCATAAGGGGATCACCAGGGTTGTCCCAAGTAATACATTGTCCGATGCCAGTCCGTTGTAAAATTTGATCGCATCCTGTGGGACGTTGTAGTTGAGGGAGATCGTTGAAAGGGTGTCGTTTGCCTGCACGGTGTAGAGAGCCGTTTCGCAGGCTTGGAAGGTTTGCGTTGCTTCGTTTGGAATATTGGTAGGCGGCGGCGCGGGCGTTGCCGTTGGGTAGGGAATTTTCAAGGGTTGCCCAACCGAAATCAAACATTCCGATGATAGTTGGTTGGTGATAATAATACTTTGCACTGAAACCTTGAACGTTGCCGCAATGACGCCGCAGGTTTCACCCTGACGCACGGTGTAGTCGAATGGCGGCAGGGGTGTTTCAGTCGGGATGGGCGTTCCCGTTGGGAGTTCCGTCACTGTGGGCGTGATGGTTGCGGTGGCGGTCGTTGTGCCTTCGGCTGTCGGAGTCACAAGCGATGCGCCGGTCGCGCCGGATTGCAACAGGGCATAGATTGCGACAGCGCCGATCGCCAGCACAATGACAATCGCGGCAAGCGCGGCGGGCAGGCTGAGCGTGATCTCAGGCATGCGGCTGGCTTGAACAACCGTTTCGGCTTTCTTGGCTTTGGTTGCGGCTTTGGCGGTGAGTTCTGTCCCGCACACGAGACAACGCGTGGCGTTTTCACTTAAGCGCGTTCCGCAGGTGGGGCAGACTTGTGATTTTTGGGGTGAAGGTTCTTGAAGCATACGGGCGGGAATTATACCATCTAACGTTTTTCGAGATTTTGAACCGTTATCCGCAGTTAAAGTTGCTTTGACTATCGTCAATGCGACATTTTGCAAGTTAAGAACTTAAACGAGCGCTCCTGCCATACCTGATTGAGCCGCGGAGACACCGAGTCGCGGAGTTTTTCACCGGCTCAGGACTTACGCAATTGGCGGGCAGTTGCACTGCCGCCGCAGTGCAACTACGGCGCAACAGGTTCAACCGCAGATGTCCTATGGCTTTATTTCGGCAGGCTCAATACAAGGTCTCTGTGTCCCCATGTCTTAGTGTGCGATCTCTATTGTGTAAGGTGAGTTAATGACTCCTGTAATCCGAGATACATCTCGCCTTTCAGGTTATTCTTGAGCAAGAGCGACATGAGTATCGCGTTATGGGGATCAGGCTGGCTTCAACTGCATAACATCAGTTAATGAAACTGCGGCTGTTCGATTTGCTTGACAGATCGCGCTGAACGCATTCGTTGGCGCGGCAGTCGTGACTGCCGCGCCAACGAATATTTACCTTAACCCCTGTTCTTTCTCCGCCATCGTTACGGCTTCCTCGAAGATGGTAAGTCCCTCATCTGCCTCCTTCTTGGTGATGCACAACGGCGGCGCAAAGCGCATGGTGGACCTGCCGCACCCGAGCGTGAGCAAGCCATGTTCGAAGGCGGTATGCTCGATCATGTTGCGGATTTCCTCGTTGGGTTCTTTCGTATTCTTGTCTTTCACGAACTCCACGCCGATCATTAGCCCCTTGCCGCGCACATCGCCAATGGACGTGTGCCGAGCCTGAATTTCTTCCAGCGCGTCTTTCATGTAGTCGCCCACCTCCGCCGCGTTGGCGAGGTATTTTTCTTCGAGCAGATCAATGGTTGCAAGCGACGCGGCGCAAGCGATGGGGTTCCCGCCATACGTGTTGCCGTGAGTCCCTTTGGGCCACGTCATTACTGATTCGCGCGCAATACACGCGCCCAGCGGCAGACCCGAAGCGATTCCCTTTGCGGAGACAACGATGTCCGGTTCCACATCCCAGTGTTCGATTGCCCACCATTTACCCGTGCGCCCCATGCCGCTTTGCACCTCGTCCACGATGAGCAGGATTCCATATTTATCGCACAACTTCCGCAACGCGGGGAAAAATCCATCCGGTGGGACGACGTAACCGCCCTCGCCCTGGATCGGCTCCACGAGAACGCCGGCGATCTCATCGCCGGGCACATTGTGCGCGATGATCTCCTCTTCGATGAAGCGCACGCAAGTTTCGCCGTAATCCTCGCCCATCTTGCGGTGCAGGATCGGTCGATATTCATCGGGAAATGGCACATGCGTCACGCCAGGCATGAGCGGATAAAACCCGCGATGATAATGCGGCTTGCTGGCGGTGAACGATACCGACCCCATCGTGCGTCCGTGGAACGCGCCGAAGAAACCGATGAAGTTGTGCCGCTTGGTGTGATACTTTGCCAGTTTGATCGCGGTCTCCACTGCTTCGGTCCCCGAATTGGTGAGAAATGTTTTTGCATGTTCTTCAAACGGCGCGATCTCGTCCAGTTTTTCGCTTAGGCGCACCCAACCCTCGTGATAAAAGTCGGACGAGATGTGCAGAAAATTTTCGGCGGCGTCCTTCACCGCTTTGACAACTTTCGGGTGTGAATGTCCCGTGGATAACACCGCAATGCCCGCCATCATATCAATGAAGCGGTTGCCGTCGGCGTCCCATACTTCCACGCCTTTGCCGTGATCCATCACCAGCGGATACGCGCGCGGGTACGACGATGAGACGACCTTCTGGTCTCTCTCCAGCATTGCCTTGGCTTTCGGACCAGGCAGATTCAATTTTTTCATTACGAACTCCTTAGTGGATGAACGTCCCGCAGGTTTATTTGGATGGATTACGTTTTACGAGAAAACCTGCGGGACTATGATAGGCGGATAGAAAACAACGCGTCAGACTCAGGTCAGCCTGAGTCGCCCATGGACAATGTTTCCCCATCCCGGTCCGCGGTCCACCATTTTGTGATCAGCCACAAAGGGGCTGTCACGCAGATCCGACTCTTCATGCCACCCTTGCCATTTCATTGCTTCGTTTGAAGCGCGCCCATGCGAGCGCGCCCAGCAAACCCACATCATCGCCGAGCGCGGCTTTGGCAATGACTAAGTCATCCAAATAATGCGGATGAAACGTATGCTCGCGCAAACTTTTTTCAAACGGCTTGAACAACAGATCGCCCACCTGTGAAACGCCTCCGCCAAAAATTACAATGGACGGATCGAAGATGGCGAGATAATTCGCAACTGCAATGCCGAGATAATGTCCCGCGCGCGCAAAGGCTGAAACAGCGAGCGAGTCGCCTGCAAGCGCCGCCTCCGCTATCTGTTTGGCGGTCAGCTGTCCCTGCGAAGGAAGCGAGGAACTTACTCCTGCTTGAATTTGTTCCATCGTATGTCGCGCGATGGCAGTCCCCGATGAAAATGATTCCACATGTCCGTTTTTGCCGCATCCGCACGGCGGACCGTCCGGGTCGATGATCATGTGACCGAGTTCGGTTGCGAGTCCGTGAAAGCCTTGCAAGAGCGCGTCGTTGCAGATCACGCCGCCGCCGACGCCCGTGCTGATGGTGAGATAAACGAGGTTGTGATGACCCTTGCCCGCGCCGAACGTCCATTCGCCGAAACCCGCCATGTTCGCGTCGTTGTCGAGGTGCACCGGCACGCCGAAACGCGCGGAGAGTTTTTGCGCCAGCGGAAAATTTCGCCACTCGGGAATGTTCGGAGTGGCGAGGATGGTTCCTGTATACGGATCAAGCGGACCGGGGGACGCAACGCCCATCGAAGTGACGTTGGGGTCCCACACATTTTCGATCGCTTGCACGAGGCGATCGAACACGCCGGGCTCATGCGCGTTCGTGCGCGCGCGATAACGAGCAATGGGTGTGATGCTTTCAGAGTTGTATGATGCGGTGCGGATGTGCGTCCCGCCGAGGTCTACGGCTATCGTGAGTGACATGGGGGTCATTATAACCGAGCATCTACCAGCCTAAAGTTTCCGCATGACTTGGGCAATCGCTTACCGCGAAGAACGCTAAGAGCGCGAAGATTAAAAAGATTTTCTTGGCATTCTTCGCGCGCTTTGCGGTTAATGGGTCTCCCGTAATTAACGGGAAAGAGCTTCACCACGAAGGGCACAAAGTCTTGCGCTGAGTTCGTCGAAGCGACACAAAGGCAAAAAAGAGCCTAGATTCCTTGGGTTTTCCTTTGTGACCGTCGTGTCCTTTGTGTTTGAAAAAAGGTTTCCCGTTAAAAACGGTAGAGCCCGGTTAATGAAAAATTGGCAGAGTTGACTCTGTTTTCCATCCCTGCTAGACTCGTTTCATGCCAAACAAAAAGAACTCCCAGGTTACTCGCTTGCTCGAAGAGTTTCGAGAGATCGCCCGTTGGTTTGCGCCGGGGCTGGGAATCAAACGTTGGTTCCTTTTTATCATGGCGGGTATCACACTGCTGGGGGTGGGGCTGGCCATGCTCCTGCTTGATCTCTATCGCACCGATTCAACCAACGAGACCCTCCTGGCGATCCTTTCATATGCCTCGCTTCGATTCTTGCCGCGTATTCTTCGTATTTTGGTGTTCGGCGGGATCGGCCTTTGGCTGGTGGGATACGGCATCGTGCGACTCAACCGCTCGCTTCTTCGCCCTTACCTTCGGTCTGGTCGCATTTTGCTGAACGATTTGACCGACTTTCGCCGCCGCGAACGCGGACCACGTATCGTTGCCGTCGGCGGCGGGCACGGGCTGGCATCCCTGCTTAGAGGTTTGAAAACGTGGACGCGGAATTTAACGGCGGTGGTCACAGTTGCAGACGACGGCGGTTCGTCGGGTCGCCTCCGCGCAGATTTTGGGATTCTGCCTCCGGGCGATATCCGCAACTGTCTCGCCGCCCTTTCCAACGACGAGCAGATGCTCACGCAGTTGTTCCAATATCGCTTCAGCGGCGCGGGCGATCTGAGCGGTCATTCGTTTGGGAATTTATTTATCACCGCGCTGGCAGACATCACCGGCAGTTTCGAAGGCGCGGTTGAGGAATCGGGCAGGGTGCTTTCGGTGAGTGGGCGCGTGCTTCCATCGACACTGCATGACGTGAAACTGGTTGCGGATATGCAATTGCCTCACACGATGAATCAAGTTCGGGTGGAGGGGGAGAGTCGCATCCCACAGATGGCGGGGCGCGTCAGCCGCATCTGGCTGGAACCGAACGACGCGCCGGCGTACCCGCCTGTGTTGAAAGCCATCCTCGGCGCAGATATGATCGTGATCGGACCCGGCAGTTTGTACACCAGCATTCTGCCCAACCTGCTCGTGCAAGACCTGCTGGGAGCCATTCGCGCCAGCCGCGCCGTCAAAGTGTATGTATGCAACCTTGCCACGCAAAGCGGCGAAACGGATTTGTTCTCATGCTACGATCATGTCCGCGCGTTGGAGGAACATGTGGGCGATAACCTGTTCGATGTGGTATTGTGCAACAGTAATTACGAGGGCGCGCTCAACGAAGGCTCGCAATGGGTGAAAGCAGATGAAAAAATCCTCGCCGACGCGCGCGCCTTTTGCACCGACTTGATCCACGAAACGCAACCCTGGCGGCACGACTCATCCAAACTGGCTACCGCGCTGAACGATGTGTTGGAAGAATACTCGAGCCCATTGGGCTGACGGTTACTTTCATCCTCGTTTCACTTCAAACTGTCACATCCCGCGCATTGTTCGTCTTGATCGAAATTTCTCTGTGATAAAATCTCATCGAAACAGATACAGGACTTATGCGTTGGCGGGCAGTTGTACTGCCGCCGCAGTGCGACTGCGGCGCAACAGGTTCGCCTGCGTAAGTTCTAAGATATCAAATATCATTTTCGGAGGATTGAAATGACAGTAAAAATCGGCATTAACGGATTTGGGCGCATTGGGCGGCTCGTGTTCCGCACCATCAAACAACGGCACCCGGGCGAGATCGAAGTAGTTGCGGTGAACGATTTGTTCGACTCCGCGACCAACGCGCATTTATTGAAATACGATTCAACGTATGGCCCATTCGAAGGGACCGTTGAAGTCAAAGATGGCGATCTTGTCATTGACGGCAAGACGGTCAAGGTCACAGCTGAGAAAGACCCCGCGAATATCAAATGGAAAGATATGGGCGTGGATATTGTGATCGAGTCGACGGGATTTTTCACCGACGCGACCAAAGCCAAAGCGCACATCGAATCGGGCGGCGCGAAGAAGGTCATCATCTCCGCGCCTGCAAAGAACGAAGATATCACCGTTGTTCTCGGCGTCAACGACGACAAATACGACCCGAAGAAACATAACATTGTTTCCAACGCTTCCTGCACCACGAACGGACTCGCTCCCGTGGCCAAAGTGCTCAACGATAAATTCGGGATCGACAAAGGTTTTCTCACCACTATTCACGCGTATACCAACTCGCAGAAACTGCAAGACCTCGGCGCGAAAGACGTGCGCGATGCGCGCGCCGCGGCGCAGAACATCGTTCCATCCGCAACGGGCGCGGCAAAAGCAGTGGGGCTTGTCATCCCCGAACTCAAAGGCAAGTTTACCGGCATGGCGTTCCGCGTTCCCACGCCGACCGTTTCGGTTGTGGATTTCACCGCCACCCTCAACAAAGAAGCGACCGCCGACGAAATCCGCGCGGCGATGGTCGAATATGCGCGCGGTCCCATGGAAGGCGTTCTCGATGTGACCGACGAGCCGCTCGTTTCCACCGATCTGCGCGGCACAACGTATTCGTCCGTGTTCAGTTCGATGGACACGATCGTCCTCGGCAACATGGTCAAAGTGGTGGCATGGTACGACAACGAATGGGGCTACGCCTGCCGCACCGCCGATCTCGCCGCGATGATGGCGAAAAGCCTTTAGTCTGTTAGCCTGCTAGTCTGCTAGTCTCCTAGTCTGCTGGTCTTGACTAGGGGACTAATGACAAGAAGACTAGGAGACTATTGCCATGAACAAGAAAACAGTCAAAGATATTGATCTCAAAAACAAGCGCGTGCTCATGCGCGTGGACTTCAACGTGCCGATGGCAGACGGCAAAGTGACCGACGACAAACGCATCCGCGCCGCGTTGCCGACGATTCAATACGTGCTGGATCAAAACGCGTCGTTGATTCTGATGAGTCATTTGGGGCGACCCAAATCCGCTTCGGATTCCCAGTTCAGCCTGCGCGCGGCCGCGGAAGTTTTATCCACGCTTCTGGCGCGTCCCGTTCAAATGGCGCCCGATTGCGTGGGACCCGAAGTGGAAACAATGGCAAAAGACTTGAAGCCCGGCGAAGTGCTGATGCTCGAAAACACGCGCTTCCACCCGGAAGAAGAGAAGAACGATCTCGATTTTGCCAAACGACTCGCCTCGCTCGGCGAAGTCTACGTGAACGACGCGTTCGGCTCGGCGCATCGCGCGCATGCTTCCACCGAAGGCGTGGCGAGATTTCTCCCTGCTGTTTCTGGCTTTCTCATGGAACAGGAACTCGAATACCTCGGTCGGGCGGTAGCGAATCCTGAACATCCCTACATTGCGATTCTCGGCGGCGCGAAGATCAGTGACAAGATTCTCGTCGTCGAAACCCTGCTCTCCCAATGCGACAAACTCATCATCGGCGGCGGCATGGCAAATACATTTCTCGCCGCGCAGGGACTCAACATGCAAGACAGCCTCGTCGAAGAAGCATCGCTTGAAACCGCCAAGGGAATCATGGCAAAGTCTGCCGACAAATTGATCCTGCCTGTGGACGCGGTCATCGCGGATAAATTTGCCGAAGACGCGAACACGCAAGTCGTGGACGTGGGGAAAATCCCTGCTGGCTGGCGCATGTTGGATGTGGGACCGAAAACTGTCGGTGTGTATCAAGCCGCGTTGAGCGGAGCCAAGTTGATCGTCTGGAATGGACCCGTCGGCGTCTTCGAGATGCCGAAGTTTGCCGAAGGGACGTTTGCCCTTGCGCGCATGTTGGCAGAATCCAACGCGGTCACGGTGATCGGCGGCGGCGATTCGGCGAGCGCGGTCAAAAAGGCGGGCGTCGCCAAACAGATGACACACGTCTCCACTGGCGGCGGCGCGTCGCTGGAATTTTTAGAGGGGAAAGAGTTACCCGGCGTCGCGGCGTTGATGGATAAGTAATCAATCAGACCTGACAGGTTTTAAAAACCAGTCAGGTCTATTTCTTTAATTTCAACTTCCCAACAATTTACAAAGCGATAAACCCGGTTTAACAAGCCTCGGCTATAATTTGGCGAGTTGAATTCTTGACCAAGAATGCTTTGCCACAGAGCGCGCAGAGATATTGAGTTTTTCTCAGGGTTCTCTGTGATCTCTGTGGCTAAATAAGATTGCATGGAGCAATGAATGTCTTTCAACGTCGGCGATAACGTCGGACCATACAAGATCATCGAACAGTTGGGGCAGGGCGGCATGGCAACCGTCTACAAAGCCTATCACGCCTCATTGGATCGCTATGTCGCGGTCAAAGCCTTGCATGCGGCGTTCGGTGAAGACGCCACGTTTTCGGCGCGGTTTCAACGCGAGGCGCGTGTCGTTGCAAAACTCGAACATCCGAACATTGTGCCGGTGTACGATTATGCCGAACATGAAAAACGTCCGTATCTCATTATGAAATACATCGAGGGGGATACGCTCAAAGCGCGGTTGAATAAAGCTCCGCTGACCGCGCAGGAGATCGAAAAAGTCGTCGACTCGATCGGTTCCGCGCTGGCGTATGCGCACAAGCAGGGAATCCTCCACCGCGACATCAAGCCGTCGAATGTGTTGGTGGCGAACGACGGTGTGATCTATCTCGCGGACTTCGGCTTGGCGCGTATTGCCCAGTCCGGCGAATCAACGCTTTCCTCCGACATGATCATGGGCACGCCGCAATACATCTCGCCCGAGCAGGCGATGGGCAAGAAAGAGCTCGACAACGGCACGGATATTTATTCGTTCGCCGTGATGTTGTATGAGATGGTGGTGGGGCAGGTGCCGTTCAGCGCGGACACGCCGTTTTCCATTATCCACGATCACATTTACACGCCCCTGCCGCTTCCACAATCGATTAACCCGAAAGTGCCGGAGCCTGTGCAACGTGTGTTGTTGAAGGCGCTTGCCAAAGAACGCGCCGACCGTTATGAAACAGTTGATGGACTGGTTGCGGCTTTTAAGTCCGCATGGAATGAGGCGGGCGTGCCTATGCAGGGCACGTTGATCACGATCGCCAAACCCGTAGAGCCGTCGCCTGCCGATAAAACGCGGATGAAGCCCACTGCCGAGCCGACGAAGATGGCGGCAAAGGCTGGGGCGGCTGAACCCGTTGCACTGGCGGAAAAGAAGCGTTCGCCGTTTGTCTGGGTGGGAGTCATCGCAGTCGTCGCAATTTGTTTGGGGTCTTTGTTTGTCGCGCGTCAGAATCGCCTGTTTACAACATTCTTGAATCGACGCGCCACTGCCACCCCAACGTTTACCGCGCCCGCCACTGTGACGAAACAAGCCGCGCCGCCGGTTCAAACTCCCCTTCGATCGATCACCCCAAACCAACCGTTGAATCTTCCGCCTGAGGCGCTGGTTGCGCAACAACGCGTAAAAGATAACCCCAATGATCTGCAAGCGCGGCTTGATCTTGCGGTGGCGTTATGGTCGGCTGAAATGCCGGGCGCATCGTATGATACCCTGGCGGAATTGATCAAGCTTGCCGGCGCGAATAATGAGGCGTTTTACATTCAAGCCGGGGATAAGTTTGTTGCCATTGAAGGCTGGTTACCGGCGGCGGCGTTATATTTTCAGGCAAGAAAAACATACGGGTTGGGCGGCAATGTGCCGAATAATATATTGGATGGTTTCCACCAATCTTATTACAGAGGCGCAGAGCGCGCCGAAGCCCCGTCTGTTCTGCCGTTTGACAAGGTGGCGCAGGTGGATCAGCCGATCGCATTAGTCGCGCAGGCGCGTAACGCCTTCTATTCCGGTCACATCGACGATGCCGCTACGTTCTTGAATCAGGTGAAGCGGTTGTCGCCGAATATGCCCGAGGCGTTTTTGCTGGAAGCGGAGATGAACTCGGTGACCGGTGAAAATGAAAAAGCGCGGTTGATCGCAAACGGTTTGCTGGCAGACTTGAGCGCGCCGGATTGGGTGCGGGCATTTGCCGAGGAAATCATCAAAAAACTTCCCTGAGGGAGCATCATGAGAAAACCATTGGTTGCCGGTAATTGGAAGATGAACAAGAACTCTGCCGAGGCGCGCGAACTCGTTGCGGCGATGCTGAATCCGTTGCGCGCGATCGCGGGCGTCGAAAAAGTGTTGTGCCCGCCATCCACCTCGTTGCCCGCGATCGCGCCGATGTTGACCGGCTCGGATATCGGTCTTGGCGCGCAGAACATGCATTGGGAGGAGAAGGGCGCGTTCACCGGCGAACTCTCGCCGAACATGGTTAAGGAATTTTGCGCGTACATCATCATCGGTCACTCGGAGCGACGCGCGTATTTCGGTGAAACCGATGAGCAGGTGAACAAGAAATTACATGCCGCGATGAAGGCGGGCTTGATTCCCATCGTGTGCGTGGGCGAGACGCTGGACGAATACGAATCTGGTCGGACGGGGGAGGTTGTTTCGCGCCAGATCAAGCTTGGGTTTGCCAGTGTGGATTCCGCATCCGCATCGCGCATCGTTGTCGCGTATGAGCCGGTGTGGGCGATCGGCACCGGCAAAGCCTCGAGCGGCGAGAATGCCAACGGGGTGGTGAGGCAGGTCATACGTCGCGCATTGAGCGAAGTGTTCAACGAGAATGCCGCGCAATCGATGCGGGTGTTGTATGGCGGGTCGGTCACCGGGTCCAACGCGCCTGAATTTTTCTCCCAGCCCGAAATCGACGGCGCGCTCGTGGGTGGCGCAAGCCTCAAGCCCGATGAGTTCGTGGCGATTACCAAAGCGGCTTCCGCGCGATAGGCAATCGACCGTAGACGATGAACTGTAGTCTATCGTCCGTTGTCTGTGGTTGCGACCGGGGAAATGGATGAATCAACTTGCGGGTTTTTTCTGGTTTGTCTTGATGCTCGCGCCGCTGATCTTTCTACAGCGGCTTTTGCATCGCGAATTGCAAGCGGTCTTTCTGATCGCCACCCGCAGCGCGCGCTTCACGATCGGGTTGTTCCAGTTGATCTTTTTGCCCGGCGTGTTCCTGCACGAATCGAGTCACTATCTGATGGCGAAAGTCCTGCGCGTGCCGACCGGGCGTTTTTCGGTTCTTCCGCGCCCCTTGCCGAATGGGCGACTGCAAATGGGGTATGTCGAAATCGCCCGTTCAGACATTGCGCGCGATTCGCTCATCGGCGCGGCGCCTCTGATCGTGGGAACGCTGTTCACCGCCTATGTGGCAGTGTACGCGCTTGATATGCGGGTGCTGTGGGACACATTGCGTAACGGGCAGATGAGCATGTTTTGGATGGGGATCAACGCCCTGCCAACGGTCAACAACTTTTACCTCTGGGCGTATCTGGCTTTTGTGGTCAGCAGTATGATGATGCCCTCGCAATCGGACCGTCATGCATGGTTGGAACTGGTCATATCGGTGAGCATTTTATTCGTGGTTGCCCTGCTCGTCGGCGCGGGTCCGTGGATGTTGACCAACGTTGCCCCTGCAGTCAGCGATTTTCTCAGTTCGGTGGCGGTGATCTTCGGGTTGAGCGCGGCGGTCCATGGAATTTTGGCGCTTCCCGTTATGCTCCTCCACAAGTTGTTGGCGCGCTTCACCGGCACGGATGTGCGCTAGTCGTTTTATTTTCAGGGCTTACGCAGTGGGCGGGCAGTTGTATTGCCGCCGCCGCTGCAACTACGGCGCAACAGGTTCAACTGCGTAAGCCCTATTTTGATAAAAGTTATATCTTTAGGGGACATTCATAACTTGGAACAAGGCGAAACTTCGGTACAATTCAATCGATGATGAAATATTCCTCCCGCTGGTTCGACACCGTCCGCGAAATGACCGCAACGCTGGTTGCGATTCCCAGCGTCAGCCCGGATGCGGAGGCGGAGAATCGTTGCGCGGAGAGAATCCGCGAGATGCTCTCGGTTGATTCTCTCTCGCCGACTTTCTGGGATACAAACGACGGGCGGAAAAATATCGCGTGTTTGTTGAAGAGCGAGGACCCGAACAACATGGGCGCGACGATCG
This sequence comes from Candidatus Defluviilinea gracilis, assembly GCF_057138825.1. NCBI lineage: Bacteria > Bacillati > Chloroflexota > Anaerolineae > Anaerolineales > Candidatus Villigracilaceae > Candidatus Defluviilinea > Candidatus Defluviilinea gracilis. Next base: position 85,937 of record NZ_DBNHEF010000079.1, on the reverse strand, counting down.
TGTTGATGAGTCACTTCGACACGGTTGGCGTGGAAGACTTTGCCCGCTTTGGCGATTCAAATCTTGCTTTCCAGCCCGATGAATTGGCAAAGATCATGCAAGCGACTCTCGAACAAAAAGAGTCGCTGACCTCTGCGGAGCAATCCGCGTTGACCGCATTGCACAGCGGCGAGTGGATGTTCGGTCGCGGCTCGGTGGATATGAAATCGGGCGTCGCGGTCAACATTGCGATCATGCGCGAGTTTGCGCGCACGCGGGAGAATGGGAAAAGATTGATCGACGAACTCGCGGGCAACCTGCTCTTCCTCTCCTGCCCCGATGAAGAGACCGAATCAACCGGCATCCTTTCGGCGGTTCCCGAATTGCTCAAACTCCGCGACAAGGAAAACTTGAACTACCTCGGCGTGATCAACACCGATTACACCGCCCCGCGCGATTCGAATCAGGACGCGCGTTTTGTCTACTCCGGCACGGTGGGGAAGTTGCTGCCATCGTTTTACATCCTCGGCGCGCGGACTCACGTTGGCGAGGTCTATCGCGGGGTAGACGCGTCGCATATTGCGGCGGAACTGGTCAGCCGTATCAACCTCAGCCTCGAATGGGTCGACTCGTGGCAGGGCTTGCTGGGAGGGGAGGAGGTCGCCGAAGTTGCCCCTCCGCCGGTGACGTTGCGGATGCGCGACCTCAAGTCTTCGTACAATGTGGAAACGGCTGGCGAAGCGTTTGTGTATTTCAACTGGCTCACCTTGACTCTCGCGCCCGATCACGCCATGACCAAAATGAGGGAAGCCGCTCGCGCCGCGCTGGAGGCGGTTCGTTTCAGGCAGGAGGAATCGTTCAAAGAGTTTTCTCGGCGCGGCGGGCAAACGCGTTCTCCGCTCAAGTGGCACTCGGTTGTGTTCGATTACGCTTCGCTGTGCGAGCAGGCGCAAGCTTGCTGGAACGAGGAGAATGCGGGCGGGGATTTTGCAGAATGGCTGAAAAAACGCATTGAAAAATACGCCGCTCTGACAACAGACCGACGCGAATTGAGCCGCATGATCGTCGCCGAGTTGGCGAAGGTTGCCAAACTCGGCGGACCCGCCGTCGTTGCGTTTTTCTCGCCGCCGTATTATCCGTCCATTGCGCCGCGGGAGAATCAGGTCACACGCGCGATGAATGCCGCGCTGGCGCAGCAGGTTGAGGCGCCGATTCAGAAGCGTGGTTTTTATCCGTATATTTCTGATTTGAGTTATGTCCAGTTGGAATCGAGTGTGCAAATCGAATCGCTCTCGAAGAATATGCCGTTGTTTGGGTTGAAGAATTCTTCAGGCGAGTTGGCATCTGCGCTCGATGAAAAAAAGTTGGAGGAGATCCGCGCGTTGAATTGCGCGGTCGTCAATATCGGTCCGTTTGGGAGCGACGCGCATGGGTTGTACGAGAGAGTCCACATGCCGTATTCGTTCGAGACGGTTCCACAGATTATTTTCGAGACAATACACAGCGTATTGAAGGAGGCGACGACATGATCGTTGGTATACCCAAAGAGACGCGCCCGTTTGAATACCGGGTGGGGTTGAATCCCGCCGGGGCTGAGATTCTCGCCCAACACGGGCATCAGGTGTGCGTCGAGAGAGATGCGGGTGTGGGAGCGGGGTTCAAGGACCGGGAGTACGAATCGGCCGGCGCGCGCATCGTCTACTCCGGCGAGGAAATCTTCGCCCGCGCCGACCTGGTTTTGAAGGTGGCTCGTCCATTGCGAAACGAGCTGGATTGGCTGAAGCCCGGCGCGGCGATCGCGGGCTTGTTGCATCTTGCCTCGGCGCGGCGCGACAAGGTGGAGGCGTTGCTCGAAAAGAAAGTCACGTCCATCGCGTACGAGCAGATCCAATTGGCAGATGGATCACTGCCGCTCTTGCGACCGTTCAGCCAGATCGCGGGGAGCATGACGGCGCAAGTGGCGGCGAGGTTGTTGCAAAATAATTGGGGCGGCAAGGGAATTTTGCTCGGCGGCGCGCCGAGTGTTCCGCCCGCCGAAGTGTTGATCCTGGGTTCGGGCGTGGTTGCCACGCATGCGGCGCAGGCGTTCCTTGGGCTGGGCGCGCACGTGACCGTGATGAGCGACGATCTCGACGGATTGCAAAAACTTCTCGATCGGTTTCCCGGCATCGTCACGATGATGTCTACGAAGCGAAATATCGAACGCGCCACCACGTATGCGGATGTAGTCGTCGGCGCGGCGCTGATCACAGGCGCGCGAACGCCGATCCTGGTCACGCGCGACATGGTGAGCGCGATGAAGCCCCGCTCGGTGGTCATTGACGTGAGCATCGATCAGGGCGGGTGTTTTGAAACCTCGCGCCCGACCACGCACGACCAGCCGACGTTTGTCGACGAAGGCGTAATCCATTATTGCGTGCCGAATATGCCCGGTGTTGTGGCGCGCACGGCGACGCACGCGTTCGTCAATGCCGCCATGCCTTATTTGATTCGGATGACCGACGATGGGATAGCCCCCGCGATTGCGAACGACCCCGCGCTCGAACGAGGCGTCAACACGCATCAGGGCGGGCTTGTTCATCTCACCCTGCTCGAGGAGCGATAACATGGATTGGACAAAGATCTACGAATCGCGCGTCATATCGGCGCGGGAAGCGGTGCAAGCGGTCAAATCCAACAGCCGCATTTTTTTGACCGGCAACGTGTCGGTGCCGCAAAAACTTCTTGGCGCGTTGGCAGACTACGCCCCAAATCTTTCGGAGGTGGAAATTTGCCAGGCGCTGACGATCGGTCCTGCCGAGTACGTCAAGCCCGAACTCGAGGGACATTTGCGCGTCAACACGATGTTCATCAGCGCGAACGTGCGGAAAGCCGTGCAAAGCGGCAAGGCGGATTTCACCCCGGTTCTTCTTTCGGAATTTCCTCTGCTCTTCAAGCGCGGCATTCTCCCGCTGGATGCGGCGCTCATCCACGTTTCGCCTCCCGACGAGCATGGCTTTTGCAGTTTGGGCGTCGAAGTCGGGCTGACGAAATCTGCCGCGGAAACGGCGAAGATCATCATTGCCGAGGTGAACCAGCAAATGCCGCGCACGCTGGGCGACGCGTTCATCCACGTCAGCCGCCTGACGCATATTGTGCCGGTGGATTATCCCATTCCGGAAGTGCCGATGGGAGACGAGGGCGACCCCGCCATTGTGCAGAAGATCGCGGGCTTCATCGCCGAACTCATCCCCGACGGCGCGACGATGCAAATGGGGATCGGCGCGATCCCCGACGCGGTGTTGAAATACCTGCGCGACAAAAAAGACCTCGGCGTGCACAGCGAGTTATTTTCGGACGGCGTGATCGATCTGGTCAACGAAGGCGTGTTGACCGGCGCGCGCAAATCCCTGCATCCGGGCAAGATCATCGCGGGCTTCATCCTCGGCACGAAAAAATTGTACGATTGGGTGGACGATAACCCGCTCATCGAACTGCATCGCACGGAATACATCAACGACCCGTTCGTCATCGCGCAGAACGAGCGCATGGTGGCGATCAACTCTGCCATTGAAGTTGACCTCACCGGTCAAGTCTGCGCCGACAGCATCGGACCCAAGTTATACAGCGGCGTGGGCGGTCAATTGGATTTTATCTACGGCGCGTCGCGCTCGAAGGGCGGGGTGCCGGTCATTGCCCTGCCGAGCACGACCATGCTGAAAGATGGTACACTGGTGAGCCGCATCGCCGGGATGTTGAAACAAGGCGCGGGTGTGGTGACCAGCCGCAATCACGTCCGATTCGTGGTGACCGAGTACGGCGTGGCTGACCTGTACGGCAAATCCATCCGCCAGCGCGCGGGGCAGTTGATCGGCATCGCGCATCCCGATTTCCGCGCCGAGTTGGAAAAGCAGGCGAACGAATTGCATTATCTTTAAGTGCGTCAGAGCGGATGGTATCGCGCGGCTCGCTCTGCCATAAATCGACAGCAACTCACTGCAGGGCGTGGTGTTCTTGCCTGCGGTGAGTTTATTGTATTGAGGATGATATGACGCGTAATGTAAAAATTGTGGCGACGGTGGGACCTGCCAGCCAAAGCGAAGAAATACTCGAACAACTCATTCAAGCGGGTATGAATGTGGCGCGTATGAATTTTTCGCATGGCACGCACGAACAGCACTTGGCGCGGATTGAATTGATCCGCAAGGTCTCGAAAAAACTGGGCGCGCCTGTGGGTATCTTGCAGGATTTGCAGGGTCCGAAGATCCGCGTCGGCGACCTGACAACCCCGCTTCAACTTTCGGACGGGGAGCGGGTTTACCTCTATGCGACTGAGTCTACGCCCCCGGAAGATAGCGGCAAAAAAATCCCTGTGGATTTTCGACAGCTCTTCGATTCGGTGCGGCCCGCAGACCGGCTTCTCCTCGACGATGGGCGCCTGACGTTGGAGGTTGTGTCGGTGATCGGTCGTAACGCGTTGGCGGCAGATGTGGTGATTGGCGGACCCCTGTCTTCTCATAAAGGCATCAATCTCCCCGGTGTTCGCCTGCGTATTGCGGGTTTCACCGAAAAAGACGAGGCTGATCTTGCTTTTGGCATTTCGCAAAATGTAGACGCGGTTGCGATCTCGTTTGTGCGCAGCGCGGAGGATGTGAAAAAAGTCCGCTATGCGATGGAGCGATTCTCCAACGGCAAGCGTATGCCGATGCTCATCGCCAAATTGGAAAAACCCGAAGCGCTCGATAACCTCGACGCGATTTTAGAGATCGTGGATGGCGTGATGGTGGCGCGCGGCGATCTCGGCGTGGAACTTCCGCCGGAGCGCGTGCCGGCGTTGCAGAAACACATCATCCGCGCGGCGAACGCGCGCGCCAAACTTGTGATCACCGCCACGCAAATGCTGGAATCGATGATCTCGAATCCGCTTCCCACGCGGGCAGAGGCGTCGGATGTGGCGAACGCGGTCTTTGACGGGACCGACGCGGTGATGCTCTCCGCCGAGTCGGCGTCTGGAAAATATCCGGTCGAATCGGTTCAGATGATGGACCGCATCGTCCGCGAAGCCGAGTCTCATTTTGTGGAGTGGGGGCTGGAACCCAGTGTGAACGGCTTTGAGCATTCCGACGCGGCTTCGATGGCGCGCGCCGCGCAGGCGTTGGCGAACGATAAAAACGTGACGGCGGTGGCGTGTTTCACCACGCAGGGACGAACCGCATGGTTGATGTCGAAGATCCGTCCGCGCGTGCCGGTGATGGCGTTTACCCCCGATGAAGTAACGTATCAACGGCTGGCTTTCCTGTGGGGTGTGCGTCCGCAATTGATTGCGTTTGCTAATTCGCTGGAGGAAATGCTCGATCTTTTAGACGCGGCATTGATGCGTTCGGATGTGGTGCAAGCCGGTGACCAGGTTGTGTTGATATGCGGATACCCGGTCGGCGATGTGCGCCCGCCGAATATGGCATTGTTGCATACGGTGGGGGAGAATTGAATACATTTTAAACACGAAGGACACAAAGTTCACAAAGGGTTTGAGTCTTAAGGGTTTGTCTCTTCGTGACCTTAGTGTCACTTCGACAGGCTCAGTGCAAGCCTTTGTGGTAAAGTGGTTTTAGTTTTCCCTCGTCGAAATCCAAATCCCGATCCCGATCAACACGCCGCCGAATAAAAACAGCGGCGTGATTTTTTCACCGAGGAAAAACCAGCCGAGTAAAGTGCCGACAACGGGCTGGGCAAAGAAGGTCAGCGATGCGAGCGAAGCGGGCAACTCTTTGAACGCGTAATTCCACATGAACATGGCAACGGCAGTGGAAATGATGCCGAGGTAAAGAATCCCGCCGATGACGCCCGCTGTGATCGTTCCAATTCCTTGCGAGTTGACTTCGTAGAATCCGAGAACTGTGGAAGATGGGATCCCTCCCAACAACATGACCGCGCTGGAGATGAGCAGGTCGCTGTCTCTGGCAACCTTGCGCACAAGCGTGGAATATAACGCCCACGTGAGCCCTGCACAGAACAACAACACATTTCCTGTAAATAATGAGGGAGATAGTTCGGCTGTGCGCGGATCAATGACCGCCAGCACGCCGAACGTTGAGACTGCCAGCGCAAAAACTTGCCTGCCGGTTATCTTTTCCTGAAGCAGGAAGAACGCGAACAACAAAACGAACGCAGGCGTGGCGGAGGTGATCAACGATCCGTTCGAGGCGGTGGAAAGTTTGGTCCCTGTGAATTGGAAGCCGAGCGAAATTCCATAACCCATAACGCCGACGAGAAAACTTTGCCAAAATTCTTTCTGCGTGAACGTGCTTTGTGATTTGCGAAACCAAATTACCGCGCCGAGCGAGAGGCACCCCAGCGCGAGGCGGATCGTCAGCAACGCGAACGGCGGGATGACCTCCAGCACCACTTTGCTGACCACATACATCCCGCCCCAAATAGATGCGGCGCCTAGTCCGCAGAGGAGGGCGATAAACTTTTTGTCCATGAAGTGGGGATTATAACTGGGTTGGATAGCAAATGTTCATGCGGCAGTTCAACTGCCGCATGAACATTTTACTCAAAAGACTTGCTCTGCCTGTTCTTCTTGACTTCCCCTCTTCGTTTCTTCGACTCCAATCTCTTTTCCTTCGCCGCCTTTGTTGGCTTGGTCTTTTTGCGGGGCTTGGGTTTTATCAGAGCCTTTCTCACCAACGCGATCAGTCGTCGAATCGCGTCCTCGCGGTTTTGCTCCTGCGCGCGGAATTGCTTGGCTTCGATGAGCAAAATTCCATCATCCGTGACTCGCTTTCCCGCAAGATGAATCAAACGCGACTTGACCTCATCCGGCAACGACGAAGCGCGGACATCGAATCGCAACTGCACAGCCGTCGCTACTTTGTTCACGTTCTGCCCGCCCGGTCCCGACGCGCGGATATAGTCGAAGGCGAGTTCGTTTTCGCGGATGTAGATGGAGGACGCGATTTGAATCATAAGACAAACCCCTCTTCCCAATGGGAGAGGGGCAGGGGTGAGGGATGACTTAGAACATCAACGCGTTGACTTTGTCGATCATTTCGCGAGCAGGTCGCAGGTCCGCGTCGGTGAGGCGGTTGAGTGGAGTGTCCACGAGGGTATGCGTTTCAGCGAGCGCGGGCTTGTCGGTCGAAACGTAGATCAATCCCGTTGTCAGCCAGTTATTACGCTGCGCTTCTTCGAGCGCGCGCAAGGCTTCAAAGCGGTTGGTAGGATCGTATCCCTTTTCGAGATTCTTGAGGATGATAACCGAACCGTCGTGCATGGCAACTTCGCGGACCTCGCCTTCCGCCAATTCGCGTTCCAGCACGATCTCGTTGCGCGGCGCGATGTAGGTAATATCGTGAAGCGGCTCTTCGTGATCCTTGCCCCAGGCGTACGAATAATGCGCGTTGTCTTGGTTGTTGAACGTAACGCACGGGCTGATGATATCGAGCACGGCGATACCCTTGTGGGCAAAGGCGGCTTTGATCAACTCTTTCACCTGCTTGGCGTTGCCCGCAAACGAACGCGCAACGAACGTGGCGTTCGAGATCAATGCTTCCATACAAATATCCACAGGCATGTAGGGGTTGGTGCCTTGCTTCTTGAGTTCGAGTCCGCGCTCGGCGGTGGCGGAAAATTGACCTTTAGTCAGCCCATATACGCCATTGTTCTCGACGATATACACCATGTTCAAATTGCGGCGCATCACATGTTTGAACTGTCCCATACCGATGCTTGCCGTATCGCCATCGCCGGAAACGCCGATGCCTTTGAGCGAATGATCGCCAAAGAGCGCGCCGGTCGCGATCGAGGGCATACGTCCGTGCAGGCTGTTAAACCCGAACGAGCGGTTCATGAAATACGTGGGGCTTTTGCTCGAACAACCGATGCCGCTGAACTTGATCACGTTTTCCGGTAACACACTCAACTCGTACATGGCGGCAATGATCTGGTTCGAGATCGAGTTGTGACCGCACCCCGCGCACAGCGTCGTCGGCGCGCCGCGATAATCGTTCTTCGTGAGACCCACCGTGTTCACGTTTGCGGGCACGCCCGCCATAGGTAATGCAGACATTATTTCGCTCCTTTTCTAGCGTTCTTCTTGACGGAAGGTTTCTTTGCCGTTGATTTTTTTACGACGGATTTCTGGACAGGCTTCCCAGCCGTCGATTTTGCCAGAATGCCCTCGCGGATCCATTTTGCGGAGGCTGGCAACCCGTCACCGTAGGCGACAGAAATGAGACGCGTTGCCGCTTCGGGATTCGCCAGGCTCAACAATTGATGCAACTGCCCGTCACGGTTCATTTCCACCACGTATAGTTGCTCATGCTCCCGGACAAACTCATCCACCTCAGCGGTGAATGGATAGGCGCGCACGCGGAGGATATCGATCTTCATGCCATGATCGCGCGCCAGTTGGTCTCGCGCCTCCAGGATGGCAGACTCGGTCGACCCGTAGGCAAGGATGCCAATCTTGGCGCCTTTTGCGCCGTGGAGCACAGGTTTCGGCAAATAGGTCTTTGCGGTCTCGTATTTTTTCTTCAAACGCTCCATATTGCGGATGAAGACGCTCGAATCTTCCGTGTATTTTGCGTATTCATCATGACCAGTGCCGCGCGTAAAATACGCGCTCATCGGATGTTTGTTGCCCGGTAAGGTACGGTAGGGAATGCCGTCGCTGTCCTTGTCGAGATAGCGACCCCAATTGCCTTTGATCTCTTCGAGGTCTTTCTCCCAAAGTACCTTGCCGCGATCCATTGGCGTGTTTGGGTATTCAAACGGTTTGCTCATCCACTGGTTCATGCCCATATCGAGATCGGACAGCACAAAGACCGGCGCTTGCATCCTTTCGGCAATATCAAACGCCCGCCAGCCAAACTCGAAACATTCGAACACGTCGCCAGGCAGGAGCACAATGCTGTCGCTGTCGCCATGCCCCATGCCGATGGTGAACGACAAGTCGGCTTGCGAGGTGCGCGTGGGTAAACCGGTAGATGGACCGATACGTTGCACATCCCAGATCACGACCGGCACTTCGGCGTAATAGGCAAGCCCGGCAAACTCGGTCATCAAACTCAAGCCGGGTCCGGAGGTGGAGGTCATCGAGCGTAGACCGCTCCAGCCTGCGCCAACGGTCATACCGATGGCGGCTAGTTCATCCTCCGCCTGCACAACAGCGTAGGTGTGTTTCCCATCCTCGCGTTTTCTGAGCATGGGCATGTAATCATTGATCGCCTCTGCCAGCGAGGAGGCTGGCGTGATCGGGTACCACGCCACAAACTGAGCGCCTCCAAACACAGAGCCGATTGCCGCGGCGGTATTACCGTCAGCCATGATCATGCCGTCGGTTTTATTCATCGGTTCAAGGGAAAACGGGTCTTTCTTTTCAAGGTTCCCCTTTGCCCATTCCATGCCGGCTTGCACGGCATGGAAGTTCATGTCGATGGGTTTTTGCTTGCCTTTGAAATGGAACGTCAGCGCGGCTTGAATTTTTTCAATATCGATGCCGATCATGTGCGCGAGCACGCCCACATACACCATGTTCCCCACCAGGTCGCGATAACCTGCCGGGACGTTCGGGTCCTTCTTTACCAACTCCTTGATGGGCATCGGGTAGATGGCAACGTCTGCGCGGGTGATGGGGAGTTTGATATCGTCGGCGTAGAAAAATGCCCCGCCCGGCGCAACAGACGCAAGGTCGCGGGTGAACGAGTCGGGGTTGATGGCGATGACGATATCCTGCTGATCGCGCCGGCCGAGATAGCCATCCTTGCTGGCGCGGATCGAGTACCACGTGGGCAGTCCCTGAATGTTCGAGGGGAAGAGATTCTTCCCTGAAACTGGAATGCCCATCTTGAAAATTGCCCGCAGGATGGTATTGTTGGCGGTCGAACTGCCGGAGCCGTTCTTTGTGCCTACAATAATGGAAAAATCGTTGACTACTTTGTTCATGTGTTCCTCGTGTTACGGTCTGTGATACAAAAGGTCGGTATGGGCGATCAGCGCCTCATGACCAGCCTTATAGTTTTCATTGCAAATGGATTCGACCATCGCCTGGTGATATCGCCAGACTTCTTGCAAGTATTCATAGCCGCCTGTAAATACGTTTAATCCAACCGCTTCGTAGGCATCCCAATACGCCTCGAGCACCCCGGTGACAAAAGGGTTATCGAGGCGGCTGTAGATCAACAGATGCAGAGCGCGATGTTCTTCATGGGGAACTTGTACCGGCGCATGATTTAATTTTTCGTGGGCGCGCGCGATCAGGGCTCGCAATTCGGCTTTATCTTCGGTCGATAATTTTTCCACCGCTTCGTACCAGAATGCCGCTTCGATGTGATTCCGCAGGTCGGAATATTTGCGGAAGTACTCATCGTTCAGCGCCAGGGCATACCCAAGACTCTGACGGATCGCCGGCGTGAAGGAAAAATTCAACCGCCGTGTCTTTCCTCTCCCTGGTTTGACTTCCACCAGCCCCAGCGCGCGCGCCACTTCCAACTGTTCCCGCAAAGACGCAACGCTCACACCGAGTTCTTGTCCTAATTCGGTGAGGGTGGGTAAGCCGCCTTCCGCCTCTTGATGCGCGGCAAGATATTTGAGAAACTCTGAGATATTTGGAGAAATTCTTTCTCGAACTATCATATTAATCTGATTAATTCGAGTATAAGGCGATGCTTACTGTAAGTCAAGGAGTTATTGCGAAAGCCCGTACTTCATTTGACCTTCGATTCTCTTTTTATCGCGAAGGGCGCGAGGAGCGCCAAGTTTCTAAAGGTTTTCTTTGCGTTCTGCGCAGTTGAGTATTGTCATTTGCGCGGCCGCAAATATATCCATTGCCGTTCATTCGTAGTTGCCTTGCAAACAAACAACCATGACAGAGGTTTTAATAGAGGGCTTACGCAGTTGAACCTGTTGCGCCGTAGTCGCACTGCGTCGGCGGCAGTACAACTGACCGCCAACTGCGTAAGTCCTGTAATATACAGGTCTTATGGAGTTGTAATTGGCACAGGCGTATCGGTGGAGGGCGGAGGTACTGGGGTATCTGGCGGAGGTACTGGGGTGTCTGTTGATGGTTCAGGCACGGGAGTTTCTGTGGGCGGTTCCGTGGAAATTGCTGTGCCGGTGTAGGTGACGATCACGACAGCCGTTTTTGTCGGAGGGAGGGTTGTCGGTTTTGGAGTGGAAGTTGGGGGAATCGCTGTTGGTTGTTGGGGCTGAGACTCTTTCGTCTCGGTTCTTGTTGGAACTACATGTGTTCTGGATGCGGTCATGGTTGCAGTGGGCGAAGAAGTCCATGTTGGGCTGGGTGTGAAGGTGTTGGTAGGGGTGCCTGTGGCTACCAGTTGGGCAAACGCCTGGGCAGTTTGCGCCGCGATAGTATTTAAATTCGAAAATGCCAGGTTGGGAATATCGCGCGCTTCGATCACGATAGGAGTGGGCAGAGATGGGTCAGACAGCGCGATGGCAGAGGTGGCGCAAAACATGCTGAACCCCAACATGCTGGCGGCAAAAATCCATAAGAGCCCGGCGTAATCTCTTGGGCGGTTGGCTAATGCGATATCTTCCTGTTCTGCATTCACAATGGGATTATCTCATACCTTGCATGAAAATTCTATCGAACGTCCGCGATACGAACTCAAGGGTTTGCGCGGGCGTCTCTGGTTCGATCAGGGCGGTATCGGTAAACCCGTGTTTGAATCCTAATTCACGGTTCAAGGTGCGGACATCGTGTCCCACGTTCAATGGATGATAGTTCACAACCGTTTTGCGCCATTTGATCAATTGGTGCAATTTCTCGTATATCTGCCCATCAGATATCTCGCGGGCAGACTCGAACCAGCGCGAACTGACGACGATCACATCCGGGAAGTCGTTGTGATTGAATTCATTCACATCCGCGAGATCGACGTAGCGCGTGATGAATTCGGGAATATAGCCGTGTTGCAAGAAAATACCCTCGAAGCGCGCAAAGTCAGCCTGCTCGCCTGGCGAAATGAAGATATGAATTTTGGCGCAGTAACTTTGCCCCAGCAGATCGGATTCAAAATCAATATCGCGACGGCGAATATTCAACTCTAGCGGCTCATGTCCAGGCTTGGGAAACCATAACTCCATTTCACGGATATTTTGAAGAACACCATCTGAGGGATAACAGGCTTTTACCCGTCCAAAAACTGCCGAGGGACGATACTCAGCCGCCTGCGCGAGGGGAATGAAACAGAAATAACCGGGAGCAACCCAGCCAGGCGTGTCACTCGGAATGAGGATGGGTAGAAAATTGTGAAAGGCTTGCTGGACCTCCCCAAATTTGATGTGAGACAGGCTGTGGTAACTGCCGGAAGATTTCCCGCCTGAATTATGATCCCCGTTTTGCGCATGATTTTGCTTCGGCTCAACCGGCGCCTTGCCTCCAACCCAATGGACTTTTCGGGGCGAGTCGCTACCTGAAGAAATTTCCTGAGGTAGAAAGATAGAGCGCCGAAACGATATGGCAAGCGTCATTTCGCAAGCATACAACGGATGCGCGTTCGTTGCAAGTCTCCCAATACATGGCTTTTGCTAACCCGGGAAAGATTTAACGCGAATTTTTCACGGTTTTCGTTGCGCTCTGAGCGGGCTGTGCGGTTCAACTTTGCCGTTTGCTCGGTAGTAAATTCGCCTTCCAGCGACTCGGTCTTGTCGCGCGACTTTACCAAAGCTCTGAGAACTCTGATATCTTACGCCAATACCTTTGAGCGTATCTCGGGCTTGGCAAGGATCGCCTCCAGTACGCCTCCGCCAATCGCAAGCGATTTGTCGGACACGAGAGCGCAGGCGCCGGGGTCGTTGCGAACATCCACGTCGCCGATCTTCAATCCTTTGGTGACTTGCAAGCCCGAACGAATTAAGCCGCGCAACATGCCGCCGAAGGGGCTGGTCACCGTGTGTTCACTGTCGATCACAGCGACTACTTCACCCTCCACGCAATACTCACCGATATTTTTTATAGCGGTGATGACTCCATTCGCAGGCGCCCGAAGTACGCGGCGCGAATCGCCCTCGGGTTCGCCTGAATCGGGTTGGGTTGACCCCGACCAATACACCCGCCCAAGCGTATGGCTTCGGCGGGTTTCGATCACGGCGTGGCAATCGCTCCCCGCTGTGAAACCAGGTCCAAGTCCGATGTGAAGCGGGGCGGGGGCTGGGAGCGGCGCCGGGCGACTCTTCAAAAGTCGCGCATCGACAACAACCATGAATCCGATCGATGTGAGCAGATTTGCCTCCGGGTCGACGATCACGGGGATGCAATCCGCTTCCTCCCACGCGGACAACTGATGCGCTTCGATCAGCCTTGACCCGACCCCTTCGACTATGTGCGCGCCCTCGTAAACCGCTTCGGAGAATGAGACCGTTCTACGCACCGCCAATGGTTGCGGAAGTTCGGTGATCGCCACGCGCATGCCCGACCGATGCAAACGTAACGCGACGCCTGTGGCGAGATCGCCGCCGCCTCGAATTAAAACCGCTTTATCGCCGCGCATCGGATGGTTGAGTCCCTGCCAGTTGCTCTGGCGTTTCGCTCGCTCTCAGATTTTGTACCTGCAACATGTGACTAAATGAATACAACAGGAGATAAATGTAAATAAAGAAAATCGCATAGAGCAACGTGAATGCCGCCAGCCGCCGGCTGGGGTCGATGACCAGACCAAGGATCCCCATGGCGGTTTCTGCCGGGTTTTGCAGAATGTCCCACGAATTCAAGCGCACGAACCGCCCGATGTAAATCCCAAAACTGCTCAGGGCAGAGATGGCAAAGACGAATATCCAGCCGATGAAACGTCCGAACGACCGCTGGACGATATCTTGCATCAGATAGAGCGAGACAACGCCCAACAACATCGCGGTCCACGAACACCAAACGACGATGATCACGTCGTACCAAAGCGGCGCGCCAAAGGAACCGCGCGCCAGGTCTTGCAGATCAGTGAGCATGTATGGCGCGTTGGGGAAAAAGATCAACCAAAGGAACGAGACGAAGGGGATCAAGATGTACAACGTCAATCGCCGCCAGGAGAAGGCGTGCGCAACGTAGGAGAGGATGAAGGGAATCCACGCGAGGAATAAATTCCAAATCAGGTCCAGCCTCCGCCCGGAATCGGTGTACGCCACGCGCGCGCCGACGAGAGCGATGCACATGGCGCACGCCACATTGAGCAATGTGAAGACCGCCAGGTTGTACCGGTTACGGATGAGGAAATTGCGAAGCCGATTTTTCAAAGGCGTCATGGTTGAGTTACTTGTGTTCCGCCGCAAACCAGATCATGTCAATATCGCCCGGTGAGTGACCGAGAGCCGTGAGGATTGCCGCGGCTTCTGTTTTGTGTTGTGTTCCGTGGTTGACCACGTGCGCCATGGACTGCCACAGGATTCTTGTTAACGCCTTGCCCTCGGTGTTGGTGTAATTGAAGGGATTGTTCAACCGTTCATCGCTCACTTCACCCACAAACTGTAGCAGAAGGCTTTCCTCCTCCAGCCAGCGCGCGCGGAGGGACTCAAGGGTGGGGAACTCCTCGGGTTGGATGCGCTGGGCGGGCGATGTTCCCTCCCAGCGATTCCGCCAGATCCACTCTGCAAACAAGGTGTGGGTGAGCGTGCCGCGCAAGCCTCCTTGTGGAAAACCTGCGGGCGCGAGGAACTGGTCCGGCGTCAGGTTTGACGCGGCGTCCATGATTTTCTTCGTCGACCATTGGTTGTATTTGAAGAGGAATTGAATATCTTGTTTGTTCATCATTGTCCCTGTAAGTTTGCCTGCCGTTCCAATAAAAGATGCCCGAACGTATACAGCGTAATGTATAAGAACAGGAAGAACACTCCGAACAGGCTGGTGAAGCCGATGGATTGCAGGCTGGGTTCTTGAATACTTTGCAACGTGTGTTGCGCCATCCCGGCGGGGTTGTAAAAGATATCCCACGAATTCCAGCGCAGGAAGCGACCGACATACACCCCCGCGCTGCTCAACGCGGCGACCACGGCGACAAATCCCCAGCCAGCCCAACGCCCAAACTCGCGCCGAATGATCTCTTGCATGAGAAACAACGAGACCATTCCCAACAGCAACCCGGTGAACGCGAACCAGATCAGCAACATCACATCGTACCAAACGGGAACGTCGTGCCAATAATCCAGATGCTGAAAATCGGTCAAGATGTAGGGCGCGTTGGGGAAGAAGATCAACCAGAGAAACGCGGCCACCGGCACAACGGCATACACCCACCGCCTCGATAACGTGAGCGTGTAGGTGAAATAGGCAATGAGGAACGGAATCCACGCCAGGAACAAATTCCAGATCAGGAAGTTGTAATTGCCGCTCCCGCTGTACTCCACGCGGAACCGCCAGATGGCGACTGAGAGGACCGTCGCGCCAGCCAGCAGGGAGAACATGGTGAGACGATATTTGTTGTGAGAAAAATAATCGATCGATGCGCGGATCATGCCTGCCTCAAAAATTCCAACAAGATCGGGTTGACCTGTTCGGGCTTCTCGTAATGCGGAAGGTGCCCGCACCCTTCGATGGCGTGAAATTCGATGGTTGAGATTGCCGCGCGAAGCAACGCGCTATGCTCAAATGGGACCGTGTGATCGTTCCGCCCCCACAATAACAGAACGCGCGTTTCTGTGGCGCCGAGTTGCCGATAGATATCCAAAAAGGAGTTGAGCATCCCATGTCGGATCGTGGAAAGGATGGCGCGCATGAATCCCTTGTATTGCATTTGTGCCTTGTACCTTTCCTGAAAATGCGCCACCAGCGCGGGATCGAAGAAATCTTTTGCAATGCTTTTTACCATGAAATCGCTTCCAACCAGATATAAAACTGCTTCTGCCACCTTCGGCAGTTTCGCCGCCCGTAGCAGTGGAGACATGGAGATGGGCTGGGCGCCGGCAGGGTCGATCAGCACAAGGTTGCGAACCCGCTCTGGGTGGCGGAGGGTGAACGCCGAGGCGATGGGTCCGCCCATGGAAAGCCCGACCAAACTGACTGGAGAGGAGAGACGCAGGGCGTCCAGTAAGCCTGCAAGTTGGTCGACGAAGAAGTCGATATCGTATTTGGCTTGCGGGCGGTCCGAATAGCCGCGCCCGAACAAATCATACCGTATGACGCGAAACCCCGATCGTGAAAGAAATTCAAAAGTAGGGTCAAAAATAAAATATGGGACGGAAAAGCCATGCACCAAAACGACAGTATCGCTTGTTTCGTTCCCGCCGGCTTCGTAGTGGGTGACGCCGCCGGGCAGTTGTATGAACGAACCGCCCGCTGAGTTGCGGGCGTCGGCATTGATCTCTTTCGTTTCGTTACGAACAGGGAACAACATTGCCGCATTTAGGATATTTTGCCCAACGCTCTGAGGATGCGCTCGGGCGTGAACGGAAATTCGTCGATCCACACGCCGGTGGCATCGTGGATCGCGGAGGCGATGGCGGGAGCGACGCCGAGGTAGGGGAGTTCTCCCACGCCGCGCGCGCCCCAAGGTCCGTTCGGGTCGGGGATTTCGAGAATGACCGATTCTACTTTTTCGGGAATGTCTCGAATGGTTGGGATGAGATACGTGCTGAGTTGATCGGTCAGCACGCGCCCGTTCTTGGTTTTGTAATCTTCGAGGATGGCATAGCCTTGCGCCTGCACAACCGCGCCTTCGATCTGTCCTTCGACAAGCGCCGGGTTGATCGGCTTGCCCAAATCATCGGCAGAGATGAAGCGGATCACACGCATGTGGCCGGTTTCGGTATCCACTTCCACTTCGGTGGCTTGCGCTACAAAAGCGTAGGCAAAATTGGGTGTGGAGTAACCGGTGTCATGATCGAATTGTGTGGTGCGCGGCGCGAGGTATTTGAACTCGCCAACGGCGGGACGTTCCTCGGAATTCCATTTTTTCAACGCCAAATCAGCCGCGCCCCGGATGGCGTTGCCCGACATGAACGTCATGCGCGAGGCGGAGACCGAACCGGAGTTGCCCGTCCTGGCTGTGTCCGACGCGACCAACTCCACTTTCTCAAACGGAACGCCTGTCGCTTCCGCCGCCATTTGCATCATCACGGTGTGCGCGCCTTGCCCAACTTCCGCGCCGGAGTGATACAAGACCACCCGCTCGATCTTGGTGGCGCCATGCAGTTCGATCTTTGCCCAGCAGTTTTCTTGATAGCCAAAAGAAAAGCCGATGTTCTTGAAGCCCGCGGCGAATCCTTGACCGCGTTTGAGATGGCTTATCCCTCTTTCCTCTTTCTTCCCTTCGAGAGCCTCAGGGCGGCGCTTTCCTTTCTCCCACCCGAACCGATCCCTCGCCGCCTCGATGCACTGCGCCACACTGACCGGACTCGGCGATGGCGTGCCAACGCCCAGCGGGTCGCCGTCGCGCAACGCGTTCTTCAAGCGGAACTCGACCGGGTCCATGCCGAGTTTTTCCGCGAGTTTGTCCATTTGCATTTCAGCCATGAACAATGCCTGCGGCGCGCCGAACCCGCGGAATGCCGCGCCGGGCACATTGTTGGTGTATACGCCGTACACATCGGTTTTCACATTCGGGATGAAGTATGGACCCGTGGACGTGATGGCGGAATTCCCCAGCACCTTGTTCGACGTGTACATGTACGCGCCGCCGTCGCCGATGATCACATTTTCGATCGCATTGATTTTTCCATTATTCGTCGCCCCCCATTTGGCGCGGATGACCGTCGCATGGCGTTTGCCGTGCCCGATCATCGATTCCTGCCGCGACCAGATGATGCGCACCGGGCGCTTTAACTTCCACGCGGCGAGCGCGAGCGCGATCTGCACCGACATATCCTCGCGCCCGCCGAACGCGCCGCCGATCGCCGGGTAGATCACGCGGATCGTTTCGTCTGGCATACCCAGCGCGTGCGCCACTTGATGTTGGTCTTCATGAGTCCATTGCCCGCCGCAGACGAGCGTGATCAGCCCCGCCTCGTCGATGTACGCCAGCCCCGCTTCCGGTTGCAGGTAGGCGTGTTCCTGCACGGGCGTCCGATACTCGCTTTCGACGATCACATCCGATCGTTGGAAGGCTTCGTCCACATTGCCCCGGCGGATCTTGTAGTGAACGCAGATATTCGAATCGCCGATGTGTTCATGGATGCGCGTTGCGCCGGGCTTCATCGCCTCTTCCGCGTCGATCACGACGGGGAGGTCTGCATACTCCACCTCGATCATTTTCACCGCCGACGCGGCTTCGGCTTCGGTGTTTGCCACGACCAACGCAACCTGGTCGCCGACGAATCGGACCACATCCGCGCCGGGCTTTGTGGAGCCGGGTCCGCATAGCACAGGCTGATCCTGCCATTGCAAGCCATACTCGTTGACCGGCACATCCTTTGCCGTATACACCGCCGCCACACCCGGGGCGGTTTCCGCTTTGGACGTGTCGATGCTCAGGATGCGGGCATGCGGCCGCCCGGCGAACAGCATTTTCATGTGGAGCATACCCGGCATCGATAGATCGCCTGAATACGGCGAACTGCCGGTCACTTTTCCGCGCGCATCCACGCGGGGCAGAGATTTGCCGATCGTTTGAACAGTCATTGCAACAATTACCTTTTGTAGCGTTTCACTTTCGCGCGGATCGGAGGCACATCCATGGGACCGTACTCGGAGGGCCCGAGAAAACGGTATAAGTAGCCGAAGAAGATCGCCATGAATCCGCCGATCACCACCCAAACTCCCAGCGCAATAACAATGTTGGCGTAGAGGTTGGTTTGGGTCTGCAAGAATCCAAGGATGTAAGCCAACCCGCTCGACTTCCACAGCCAGGGATGGAACTGCGGTGTTCCCAGCCATTCGGTGGGAAGGGGCCACCCTTTTCCGATTCCATAATTGACCAGAAGCATTGCCACACCGTAGGAAATGACGGGCACGATGATCATGATGAAACACCCCAACCCTTTCATGATCGGGTGCACGCCGCGCACGCGCGCGGTCTCTTTTTGTTTTACCTGGGTTGTATATTTACCCATGCTTCACCTCCGTCATTGACTTGGCATCTTCAATGGCTTGAACGATCTTGTAATAGCCTGTGCATCGGCACAGGTTACCGGTAATTGCCTGTTCGATCTCGTTCTTGGTTGGGTTCTCTTTTTCTTCCATCAACATCGCCGCCGACATGACGAAGCCCGGCGTGCAATATCCGCATTGTACCGCGCCATGCTTAATGAACGCTTCTTGAACGGGGTGCAGCGCTTCGACTGCGGTCTTCGTCTCGCTTCGCTCGCTCAGACCTCCGCTCAGCGCGAGACCTTCGATGGTTGTGATCTCTGCCTCATGCGCGCGCGGGGCAGGGACGAGACATGCCATCACTGCTTTGCCGTTGAGGAAAATTGTACACGCGCCGCATTCGCCCTCGGCGCATCCCTCTTTTGTGCCGGTCAAGCCGATGTCTTCGCGCAGGAAACGCAGTAATGTTTTTTCGTGACCGGTCTTCAGCGAATATTTTTTGCCATTGATCGTTGTTTCAATTTCTGCATGTGGCTCAGGGCGGACTGAAAGTCCGCGTTCCGTAGATTGTTTGCCCCACAACAAAACCGCATCAGACGGCATCCCGGCTTGTTCCTGCCCATCGCGGATTGACTTCAGTCCGCGCATTGTACACACGCGGACCATCTCGCGGCGATATGACGCGCTTCCGCGAATGTCGTCAATCGGTTTGGAGGCGTCCATTGTCAATCGCGCGGCTTCGGCGATGACATCGTCTGTCAGTTTTTTGCCAGCGAGATATTTTTCCGCTTCGGGCGCGTGGATGATCGTCGGGGCGACGGCTCCAAGCGTGATGGAGGCTGAGGAAACTGAATCAGAATCAAGGTCGAGAAGAATCGCCGCGTCCACGAGAGAGATGGCTTGCGCGCGGCGTAACGCGAGTTTGATGAACGTGCCGCGCTGGGTCGTCTTCATCGCGAGGAAAGAAATGTCCACGAGCATTTCATCCGCTTGCATCACGGTCTTGCGGACGCCGGTGTAAAAGTTTTTGAGCGCTATCGTGCGCGTTCCGTTCACCGATCGCAATGTGACCGACGCGCCGAGCGCCATGAGCGGCGTGATGGTGTCGTTGGCGGGCGAGGCGGTGATGAGGTTGCCCGCGATCGTGCCGCGATTGCGGATCTGCGGCGCGCCCACTTCCCACGCCGCGCGCGCGAGCGGATAGGCGCGTTCGCGGATCAATTTCGATTCGACGCAATGGTTGTGTGTAACGAGCGGACCGAGATGGATGACGCCGTCTTCGTCCATGGTGATCTTGTCGAGGCCGGGGATGCGCGTCACGTCTATGATGGTTTCGATCCCCTTGCGGACGCCGCGCTCGAGTTCGAGAATTAAATCGGTTCCCCCGGCGATGATGCGGCTGTGTTCCCCCTTGGCATGGATCGTCTGTAATACGTCCTCAATGGTTGTTGCGTTGATGTAGGTATGCCACATGTTATTATCTCGTCATTGCGAGGAGGGCTTCGCCCGACGAAGCAATCTCCAACACAATGACGGAGATTGCTTCGCCGCCTTCGGCGTCTCGCAATGACGGAGGGGTGTTATTTCGATCCCGTCACAACTTCGTCGCGTTTTTCGTAAAGTTCCACGGCTTGACGCGCTATGGTGGCGAGGTTGCGGATGGCGGCGGGGAGCGCGGCATCGTCGCCGAGCGATTGCTCCACGTTATCGTTCGCGCGTCCCACTTGTTCGGCGAGGTCGAAGAATGCCGCGTCGAATTGGTAGATCGCTTCGAGTTCCTTCTCGTTGATCTTCACCGCATCGAACAGACCGGAATATCCGCGCGGGGCGCGGCTGATCTTGTCAATGAACGTTTGGAGTTTGATCGCCGCCTTCTCCATGTCGTCCACGAATTCGATCTTGCCCGCGCTGACGAGTTCGGTTTGCAGTTGCGAAGCGCGTTTGTGTTGTTCCTCAAAGCGCCGCGCCACTGTGTCGCGCAGGAGTTTGTCCGCGTCGCGGCGGTTCTGCCGCTCGATGTAGCCGCCGAAACCGGGGATGAACGACACCAATTTCTTGAACGGGTCTTGCATGCTGGTTACTTTTTGAAAAAAATCATCCATGTGAGCCTCCAAAAAAGATATACGAGTCAGAGTGTGGTAAGTCGCGCAAACCCATTATAATCAAGAAAACTAAATTCCAGAGCGACTGGTTAGGTACCGTAGCCATAGAGCGCGCAGAGATTTTGAGAATTAAAACTCAGAGAACTCTGTGGCTAAGAAAACGCCACGTCGCTCAATAAATCAAACTGGAGAATTACCATGCCAACCGATATTCAATCCTTGCTGGGCGATAAAGCCGAATCGCTTCTCAACTTCAACTCCCCGAAAATTTCAAAAGATAGACTTCACTTGCCGGGCGGCGACTCGGTAGACCGCGTCTTCGGTCATTCGGATCGGAACAACCGCGTCTTACGCAATTTGAACTGGATTCACAACTCGGGCCGACTCGCCGGGACGGGCTACGTGTCCATCCTGCCCGTAGACCAAGGCATCGAACATTCCGGCGGCGCGAGTTTCGCCAAGAACCCCGATTACTTCGACCCGGAGAATATCGTCAAACTTGCGGTTGAAGGCGGATGCAACGCCGTCGCTTCGACGTTCGGCGTGCTGGGAATTGTCGCGCGCAAATACGCTCACAAAATCCCGTTCATCGTGAAGATCAATCACAACGAATTGTTGACCTACCCGAATAGCTTCGAGCAGATCCTATTCGGCACGGTCAAGCAGGCGCACGAGATGGGAGCGGCGGCAATCGGCGCGACGATCTACTTCGGCTCGGACGATTCGCACCGCGAGATCATCGAGATCGCGCAAGCCTTCGCCCTCGCGCACGAACTCGGCATGGCGACCGTGTTGTGGTGTTACCTCCGCAATAAAGCTTTCAAATCGGACAAAGACTACCACGTGTCGTCCGATCTCACGGGTCAGGCGAACCATCTTGGCGTCACGATCGAAGCGGACATCATCAAGCAGAAACTTGCCGAGAACAACGGCGGCTATCTCGCGCTGAACAAAGACGGCGTCTCGTTCGGCAAATTCGACAAGCGCATGTACACCGACTTGATCAGCGACCATCCCATTGACCTGTGCCGCTATCAGGTGGCGAACTGCTACATGGGCCGCATCGGACTCATTAACAGCGGCGGCGCGTCGGGCGAGAACGATTTTGCCGAAGCCGCGGCAACAGCCGTCATCAACAAACGCGCGGGCGGCATGGGTCTCATCTCCGGGCGCAAAGCGTTCCAACGCCCAATGGCGGAGGGCGTGAAGTTGCTGAATACGATTCAAGATGTGTATTTGGATAAGAGCGTGACAGTGGCGTAACACGAAACATCCCGAAGCGAAATGCTTCGGGATGTTTTTTATCGAGACTCCGTAACGCGACATTCATGTCGCTTTTATTGAGGGCATTAACTCTACCGATCAAAATCCCCCGAAGCCTCGGGCTGATACAGTATTTTCTTGATTTGCAGTCTACGCTTGCCTGCAGGGACGTCCCATTCAAAGGTGTCGCCGACTTCGTACCCGAGCATGGCGGTTCCGATGGGCGCCAAAATAGAAACCTTTCCTTCTCGAACGTTGGCGTCCTCCGGGAAGACCAGCGTGTACACTTCCTCTTCCTTCGTGTCGAGGTCTACGATGCTGACGGTGGAATTCATGGTGACCACGTCGCTTGGAATGTCTTTTGGCTCGACCACCTGCGCGCGATGAATCTCCGCTTGAAGTTTTTCCAGATATTCGCTTTTGCGGTAGTCGGTGGCTTGCGCGTCTACAAGTAACTTTTGCAAACGCTCAAGGTCGAATTGGGTGATCTGTATCGCTTTACCGCTCATGATTCTTTTTTACTCCTGTGTGATTTGGTGCGGGAACACTCCAATGGTAGCACATATTCATCTTTATTGTTACTTTTCTGAGATTTTTTCGAAGGCTCCCCGTGTTCTCCACGGAAAAGGTGCTCTTTACACGCTTGCTTCGCCATACCCTGCGCATGGGATGCGATTGCCTGTTTCTGAGTAGCCAGGTTTCGCAAGATAGCCTAAACTTGTTTGCTCCTTCTGTTGAATTTCCGAACCGCGATCTCATACGCTTCCGCAAGCAACGGGCGGACTTTCTCAAACGTTTCATCGCTCGGCGAAAGGACGCAGATGAAAAACTGCGCGGAATAATCGGGATGGGGCAGGAGGGTATCTAACACGGTGAAGTCGTAGTCGCTGACGTTGACCTTGTCCGCTCCAAACATATACTTGAATGTCTCGCGGCTCACGCCGATGTTCAAACGATAAACGCCCGGGCGGTCGAGTTTTGATACCTGCTCATACTCATTGCCTGTGGACGCGATGGTTGCAAACGCGTGGATACGCTCCTCGCGATAGAAAAAGAAGGTGTAGCCGAGGTTTGTGGTTGTTTCGACGTTGGGGAAGGTTTGGGTGATGTAGTTTGTGATTGAGGATTCAGTCATGAGGAAATCTCTCTGCTACTTTAACGGTGAGAGTTACTGGTGTTAGAGTGGGTATGCATTCTTTTTGAGAGCAGAGGAAACTCGAAGTCAGAAAAGCGCTTATAAATTGAGCGGTCTCCCATACCTCAGATGTCTGCTATGTCTTTTAATGTACACTAACTATCGTTGTGTTTCGCCGCCGCCACGAGATTTGAATAGGCGCCGTAAAGATAAGCGTGAGCCAACGCGAACGAATCAATAAACGCGAGTTCCTTTCGATCAGTAGCAACCTGAATATATGGGACTACCATGGCTCCGTCTTCAATTACTGATAATTTCGACGGAAGCTTCTCAAAACCGACCTGAAGCTTTTTTGCGTGGATAATTCGATTTAAGGCATCCCAGAGATCTCGCACCATTTCGCCACGTACCGAAGGTTCCCAGTTCCAACGAGGCTGAACGAGAGGAAACTTGTCTTTTCTGGGCAGTATTTCCATGGCTCGACGCGCGTTTAAGGCAAAGCTACTCGCTGTCTCAATGACTGATGCTGCTACCACGTTAAGAATTAGCTGATGTTGCGTTGGGTACTGCGCGCTGGCAAGTGCCCAAAGTCGCACGGCTTCGTCTGTGGCGCGGTTTAGTGAGTGTTGTGTGATTACTTCCATATTGCGACCTAACCATGTATTGCTTAGAAACTTTCCATAAGACTCTCGTATTATATCGCCCCTTTATCCCTCACCTCCTCCACAACCTCGCGCGAATAACCCAACAACCCCGTCAACACCTCCTCCGTGTGTTGACCCAGCGTCGGCGGCGGCTTTTGGATTTCTGCCGGGGTGGCGGAAAATTTATACGGGAAGCCGGGCAGTTTCACCGTCCCGGCAGAGGCGTGTTCGGTTTCCAGAATCATGTCGCGGGCTTGAGTCTGCGGATGCGCGAAGACTTCGGGGATCGAGTTGATGCGTCCGCAGGGGAGTCCCGCTTTCACCAAGTCCGTGAGCCAGTCGTCCACATTTTTTTGCGCGAACGTGTTGTTGAGTTCATCCACGAGCGCGGCGCGGTTCGTCACGCGCTTGCCGTTCGACGCGAATCGCTCGTCGGCTTTCAAGTCGGCGCGGACGAGTGCGTCGCACAACAAACCCCATTGCTTTTCGTTGGCGACGCCCAAAATGAACCAGCCATCGCGGGCGCGAAACGAATCGTACGGGACAAGATTCGGATGCGCGTTACCGAGGCGGCGCGGCGGATTGCCTCCGACCAAATAATTGGACGCGACGTTGGTGAGCAATGCGAGATGCGAATCGAACAGCGAAATATCCACGTGTTGACCTTCGCCCGTGAGATCGCGCGCGCGCAACGCGGCAAGGATGGCTGCCGCGGCGAACATGCCCGACGTGATGTCGGTGATCGGGATGCCGACGCGCGAGGGAGGTCCGTCTACGGGACCGGTGATGCTCATCATGCCGCCCTCGCCCTGGATGACCGCGTCGTACCCCGGGCGGTCTGCGTACGGACCCGTGCGGCCGTAGCCACTCACCGAGCAGTAGATCAATTTCGGATTCACGCTGTGCAGATCGGTATAGCCCAAGCCGAGTTTATCGAGATCGCCCGTGCGATAATTTTCCACCAACGCATCCGACATGCCCGCCAGTTTGCGGACGATCTCCTGCCCATCCTTCGATTGGATGTTGACGGTCACGCTCCGTTTGTTTCGGTTCGCCGCGAGGAAGTACGCCGACTCGCCGGGATAATTCCCGTATGGCTCGCCAACGAACGGAGGTCCCCACCCACGCGTTTCATCGCCCATGCCGGGACGTTCGATCTTGATGACGTCTGCTCCCAGGTCGCCGAGCATCATCGTGCAATACGGTCCCGCCAGCGCGCGGGTGATATCGAGAATGCGAATGTTTTGAAGAGGGTGCATGGAATTTCACTTTCTTCTATTTGTTATTCGAACAATTTTACTTTATCACACACGCTTCGACTGCGCTTCTTGTCGGAAATATTTCCGTCCTGAGCGGAGTGAGGAGCGTTCTTTGCGACGAACGCAGTCGAAGGACGCTCCGCTCAGCGCGGAATCTTCGCAACGACATATCTGGCATGTATAATCCCACCATGCTGACCCTCTCCGAACTCATCGCCCAGAAATTATCCGAAGCAAAAGTGGATGTGGTCTTCGGTCTGCCCGGCGGTGAAAACGTGGAGGTGTTGGATGCCCTGCGCAAACGCGGCATGGACTTTGTGCTCGCGCGGAACGAATCCAGCGCGGTGTTCATGGCAGATACGCATGCGCGGCTCACCGGCGGGATCGGAGTCGCGCTCACCACGCTGGGTCCCGGCGCGACGAACGTCTACGCCGGCATCGCGCACGCTTTTCTCGATCGCGCGCCTGTCCTTTTACTCACCGCGCAATCCGACCCGAAGCTCGCTGGTTTGCACACGCATCAAGCGCTGGACTTGCAAGCCGTCTTCCGCCCCGTAACAAAATTCACATCGTCGCTCACGCCCGAAAACGCGGATGCTGCCCTCACGCGCGCGCTCGAACTGTTGCGCTCAGGCAGGCCGGGTCCCGCGCATTTGAGCATCCCTGCGGCATTAGCGAATCAACAAGTTGATTCGATCTCGCTCCCAACGCCGTCATCATCGGTCAACTCGGTGGATGAAAACAAAATTGCCAAAGCCAAAGAAATTCTTTCTTCATGTCGCCGCCCGGTCATCGTGGCGGGCTTGGGCTTGGAGCCTGATCAACCGTATCCGCAACTCCGCGCGCTTGCCGAAAAACTTCATGCGCCGGTGATCGACCTGCCGAAAAGCAAAGGCGCGTTGCCTGCAGATCATCCTTTGTTTGCCGGCACGTTGGGTCTCACGATGAACGATCCCGCGTATGAAATTCTCGACGCATCCGATTGCATCATCGCGATTGGTTTTGATGTGGTTGAACTCGTCAAACCGTGGAAGCAACCACAGCCGACGATCTGGGTTTCCAATTGGGAGAACGACGATCCGTGCATCGATACGGCGTGTGAGCTGGTTGGCGATCTCAACGCATTGCTGGATGCCTTGCTCGACTCCACCGTCCGCGTGGATGATGCGTGGGGTGAGAAGCAGATGTCCACGTGGAGAGAAGCGCATCATCCGCAGGCTGACCCTTCGACTTCGCTCGACGATCGCTCGCTCCGCTCAGGGAGGCATCCTGCTCCGAATAGAATTTTCCCCGCTGACGTGTTGTCCTCCATCCGCCATCACACTCCGCCCGAAGTGATCGTCACCACCGACGTGGGCTCGCATAAAATTTTCACGTCGCTGAATTGGAAGGCGTTGCGACCGAATACATTTTTCGTCTCGAACGGACTCTCCGTGATGGGATTCGGAGTCGCCGCCGCAATTGCCGCCGCGCGCGTGACGCGTGAGCCAACGGTGTGCATCACCGGCGACGCGGGCTTGGCGATGGTGTTGGGCGAACTCGCGCTGGCTGTGGAACTCGACCTGCCGTTGATCGTGGTCGTGATGAACGACTCCGCGCTCGACCTGATCCGCTTCGCGCAAACGAAACGCGATCTGCAAGTCTTCGGCACCGAGTTCGTCAACCCGAATTACGAATTCATCGCGCGCGGATACAATTTTGCATACGCGCGCGTGACGAATAGAGATGAATGTGATGTTGCCATACAAACCGCCGTCGCCTCGCGCAAACCCGCGCTGTTGGAAATGATGATAGACCCGAAAGGGTATAGAAAATAGAACTGTCATTCTGAGCCGCGCTCTTGCTCTTTGCGGCGAAGAATCTCCACGATCATCTCGGAGACCCTTCGCTGTCGCTCAGGGTGACATGCAAAAGGAATTCCATGCCCAACCCCTCCCACCTCCTCGCCGTTGACATTGGCGGCACATTCACCGACATTGTTTTATTCGATACCGAATCGAATCACATCGCTGTCGGCAAAGTGCTCACCACGTATCCCGACCCATCGCAGGCGGTGTTGAGCGGAGTGACTCAGTTGTTGAAAGATCACAACATTGACCCTGCCTCTGTTCGACAAGTCATTCATGGAACGACACTCGTCACCAACACGCTCATCGAAAGGAAAGGCGCGCACACGGCGTTGATCGCCACCGAAGGATTCCGCGACGCGCTCGAGATTGGCAACGAAGGTCGCTACGACATTTACGATCTGGGTCTGGTCAAACCACCGCCGCTGGTGGAACGTCGTCTGCGCTTCGGCATCCATGAACGGATGGCGGCAAACGGGGAGGTGTTGCATCCGCTCGACGCGAACGCGGTGGCTGAGTTGTGCAAACAGTTGAATGCGGAGGGAATCGAGTCGGTGGCAATTTGTCTGCTTCACGCGTTCACCAATCCGCGCCACGAACTCGACGTGTACGAAATTGTGCGCGATGAAATGCCGAACGCTTCGATCTCCATCTCGCATCAAGTCTCGCCTGCCATGCGCGAATATCAACGGACATCAACAACGGTGGCGAATGCGTACGTGCAACCCATCACGTCGAATTATCTCGAACGTATTCAATCGGGTTTGGCGCAGGCGGGGTTAAACGCTCCGCTCAATGTGATGCTCTCCAGCGGCGGCACAACCGACATCGAAACCGCCACGCGCTTTCCGATCCGCCTTGTCGAGTCGGGTCCCTCGGGCGGCGCGTTGGCGGGCGTGTATTGGGGCAAACAAAACGGCTTCAACGACATCTTCGCCTTCGACATGGGCGGCACAACCGCGAAAGCCATCCTCACGCATAAATCCGAATTGAGCATCACGTCGGTTTCTGAGGTGGCGCACGTGCATCGCTTCAAACGTGGCAGTGGACTTCCCCTGCTTGTGCCGATGATCGAGATGATCGAGATCGGCGCGGGCGGAGGGAGTGTGGCGCATGTGAACAATCTCGGCTTGCCTGCGGTTGGACCTGAAAGCGCCGGTTCGACTCCCGGTCCAGCCTGCTACGCCCGCGGAGGTTTGAATCCCACCGTGACGGATGCCGACTTGCTCATCGGCTACCTCAACGCGGATTATTTTGCGAACGGTTCGATTCGACTCGACGCCTCAGCCGCCGAGAAAGCCTTCGAAAGTTTGGCAAAGGAACTGGATATTTCAATCACAAAAGCCGCGTGGGGGATTCATCAACTCGTGAATGAAAACATGGCGGCGGCGGCGCGCGTCCATGCGGCGGAGCGGGGCTTGGACATTCAAAAGTACGCGATGGTGACGACGGGCGGCGCGGGTCCTGTCCATGCGAGCGGGGTGGCGGAGCGGTTGAACGTCCGCACAGTGATCGTCCCTCCCATTGCGGGAGTCGGTTCAGCGTTCGGATTTTTGCTTGCGCCGATCTCGTTCGATTTCACGCGCAGTTATCTCACGCGCATCGATCAGGTGGACGCGAATCTGTTGATGAAGATTTTGCGCGACCTCGAATCCGAGGGGCGGGGAATCGTGATGAACGCGGGAGTCGCGGCGGAAGATATTCACGTGACTCGCAGTGTGGACATGCGTTATCTGCGGCAGGGGTATGAGATCCGCGTGGAGTTCGAGGGGAATGAGATCAACGCGCAAACGTTGTCCATGCTCGAAAAACGTTTTGAAGAAGAGTACATGCGTTTCTATGGCGTGTTGTGCGAGGGTGTTCCGATCCAGGCGGTGAATTGGCGCGTGGTGGTGTCGGGTCCCGCGTTGGAGATCGAAGGGCGGGCGCTGAAAGTGGGAGAAGAGTCGCAGAGGGCGAACCAGCCGTATGGGAGTCGGAACGTGGTTTTCAATCCCGATAATGGCGCGGCATTGACTCCCGTCTATCGGCGCGAGTCGCTTTCATCTTCGTTCAAAGCGAACGGTCCCGCGATCATCGAAGAAGCAGAGTCCACCACAATTGTTTTGCCGAATTGGTCCGCGCGCGTGGATGTGAATGGTTGTTTGGTGTTGACTCGGTAACGCGACATTTATGTCGCCAGTGATGCGCGAGATAAATCTCGCGTTACAGGTGCAAACATGATTGATTCAATTTTGCTCGAAGTGTTATGGAAGCGATTGCTTTCCATCGTCAACGAACAGGCGGCGGCGTTGATCCATTCGTCGTTCACCACGTTGGTGCGCGAAGCGGGCGATCTTTCGGCGGGCGTGTTCGACGCGCAAGGACGCATGCTCGCGCAAGCGGTGACGGGCACGCCTGGGCACATCAACACGATGGCGAATTGCGTGCGCGATCACGTGGTGAAGCAATTTCCAATTGAAACACTTCAGCCTGGCGACACGATCATCACGAATGATCCGTGGGCGGCGTCGGGACATTTGTTCGACCAGACGATTGTCTCGCCTGTGTTTTACAAAGGCAAAGGCATCGGCTGGTTTGCCAGCACGTGTCACGCCATGGACATCGGCGGCTTGACGATGGGCGGTGACGCGACGGAATTATTCGAAGAGGGTTTGTTCATCCCGTTGATGAAGTTGTTCAAAGCGGGCGAGCCCAACAAAGATCTGTTCGACATCATCCGCGCCAACGTGCGCGTGCCAGATGAAGTGATCGGAGATATTTATGCCCAGCAAGCGGGCAACATGGTGGGGAGCCGCAAGTTGATCGAGATGATGGACGAATACAAACTCGAATCGCTTGCCGAACTTTCAGAGTTGATTCTGGATCGCACCGAAAAAGGATTGCGCGACGCGATCGAAAAAATTCCGAACGGCATCTACCAAAGCGCGGTGACGATTGACGGCTTCGACGATCCCGTGACGATTCACTGCAAGGTCACAGTCAACGACCGCGATATCGTCGTGGATTTCGACGGCACGTCGCCGCAGATTCGGCGCGGCATCAATGTGGTGATGAATTACACGCACGCCTATTCCACCTACACGTTGATGTGCGCGGTCGCGCCCGATATTCCGAACAACGAAGGCGCGTTTCGTCCGATTCGAGTCATCGCGCCCGAAGGTTCGATCCTCAATTGCCGCCGACCCGCGCCCGTGAGCGCGCGTCATCTCATTGGGCATTTCGTCTCACAGCCGATCCTGCACGCGCTTTCGAATCCGATTCCAATTCATGTGATTGCCGATGGTTCAGCAGGTTTATGGAACACGATGTTCGAGGGCGAGTTAAAAGATTCGCACGACGTGTTCGCCTACATTTATTTTTCGGCGGGCGGCATGGGCGCGCGTCCGTATCGCGACGGGTTGTCTGCCACCGCCTTTCCCAGCGGCATCACCGGCGTGCCTGCCGAGGTGATCGAGTCGGTCGCGCCGATTCGCATGCATAAACGCGAACTGCTCGCCGACACCGGCGGCGCGGGAAAATTTCGCGGCGGCTTGGGGCAGGAAATGATCCTCGAAGTGTTGACCGGCAAACCCGCGACTCATTCGTGCATGTATGATCGCACGAAGTTTTCCGCGCGAGGTTTCCATGGCGGGCTGGATGGCACACCGGGCGAAGTGATTCGTTCGGACGGCTATCGCCCGCATCCGAAGAGTCGCTACACCCTCCAGCCGGGTCAAACCGTGACGTTACGTCTGCCCGGCGGTGGCGGCTTTTATTCGCCCCTCGAGCGCGATCCCGCCTCCGTGCTGGAGGATGTGAAGCAGGGATATGTCTCTCTCGATGCCGCGCGAGAAAAATATGGCGTGGTGATCGTGGAGGGGAAGGTGGATGAGGAGGGGACGAAAGAGGAAAGAAGAAAGAGGATGTGATCTCCCCCTCATCCCCAGCCCTTCTCCCAAAGGGAGAAGGGAGTCGAGTCCCCTCTCCCCACGGGAGAGGGTTAGGGTGAGGGCGTATCGCGCGCGGATGTTTTTGTAACGGAGCAAAAATTTATGACAAATAGCAACACAGCCGACATCGTCATCTGCGGAGCGGGGATCGCTGGAATTTCAGCGGCTTATCAACTCGCGGTGAAACATGACGCGAAAAACATCGTCATCGTTGATCCGCTGCCGCCGCTGACTCTCACCAGCGACAAATCATCAGAGTCGTATCGCAACTGGTGGCCCGGTCCCGGTGACGACATGGTGCGGCTGATGAACCGCAGTATCGACATTATGGAAGGGTTGCACCGCGAAGCGCCGAGTCGCTTGGCGATGCACAGGCGTGGATATTTATACGCCACTGGCGACCC
Source organism: Candidatus Defluviilinea gracilis (assembly GCF_057138825.1). Lineage (NCBI taxonomy): Bacteria > Bacillati > Chloroflexota > Anaerolineae > Anaerolineales > Candidatus Villigracilaceae > Candidatus Defluviilinea > Candidatus Defluviilinea gracilis. The sequence continues at coordinate 54,417 of NZ_DBNHEF010000079.1, read as the reverse complement.
AAGCGGCGTCGAGGCAATGATCGCCAACGCGGAGGAGATCACCAGTCTCGGCGCGGGCGATCTGCGTGTGTATCGCAACTCCAGCGATGATCCGAAATATATCCCAGTGAGCGAGCATGGCTTGTTCGATGCCCCCACAGGAGCCGACTTGTTTCTCGACCGGTCGTTGATCCGCAAGCAATTCCCGTATGTGACTGAAAATGCGTTGGCGCTCGTCCACGCGCGGAGGTGCGGATGGTTCGCGGCGCAACAGTTCGGCATGTACATGTTGGAAAAAGCGTTGGAGCGGGGCGTCAAACTCGTCAAAGGGAAAGTGGAAAGTGTGGATGTGGAGGGCAATCGAATTAAGTCCGTGAAGGTGGCGGCAAATGATGGCGAGCAGGTTATCTCCACTCGGAATTTTGTCATCGCGGCGGGACCGTTGCAAAGATCGGTTGGCAAAATGATCGGCGTGGACTTGCCCATCCTGTGCGAGCCGCACCTCAAGATGATGTTCAACGATTCGTATCGTGTTGTGCCGCGCGATATGGGCTTGTTCATCTGGAACGACCCGGTCACGTTGATGTGGTCAGACGAGGAACGCGCCGCGCTTGCAGAAGATGAAGAGACGCGCTGGTTGACGAAGGATTTTCCAGCGGGCGTGCACAGCCGACCCGAAGGCGATGGGAACACGGTCTTGTTGCAGTGGGCGTATCACGATGAAGCGTTGGAAGAGCCGGTCTATCCCATTCCGCTCGACCCGCAATTGCCCGAGGTGGTGTTGCGCGGCATGGCGCGGGTGATCCCCGGCTTGTCGAAATATTTCAACCAACTCCCCAAGCCGTTCATCGACGGAGGCTACTACGCCCGCACGCCGGAGAATCGTCCGCTGATCGGACCGTTGCCAATGGATGGCGCGTACATCATCGGCGGCTTCGGCGGGTTCGGGATGCAAGTCGCATGCGGCGCGTCTGATTTGCTGGCGAAACACATCATTGGCGTTGAGTTGCCCAGTTATGCCCCCGCGTTTTTGTTCAGCCGATACGACGACCCGCGTTATCAAGAATTAATGAAACAATGGGGCGCTTCGGGACAGATATAGAGTCTCCGCGCTGAGCGGAGCGTCCCTCGACTTCGTTCGTCGCAACTTGCGCTCCTCACTCCGCTCAGGACGGAGATAGTTAGCAAAGAGCGAAGTCGAAGCGTTGGTAGGAAAACAACTTCAAATTAAAGAGAGCGCCTCTCTTGCTCTTTGGCGGCGAGGAGATTGCTTCGGGCGAAAGTTCACCGCCCTTGCAACGACATATCTTTGAAAGGAATTCACCATGAAACTACAAAACAAAATTGCCGTCATCACCGGCGGGGCGCAGGGAATCGGAGCCGCGATCAGCGCGCGATTTTCAGAAGAAGGCGCGAAGGTCGTCATCGCCGACCTCAACGAAGAAAAATCGAAGGCGCTTGCGAGTCAACTCAACGCGTCATACGTGTTATGCGACGTGTCGAACGCCGAACAGGTGGACGATCTATTCAAGAAAGTGATCGTGCAATACGGCAGGCTGGATATCCTCGTCAACAACGCCGCGCTCGTGCATCATCCCGATTCCAACAAAAATTTTCTCGAGTTGACCCAAGCCGCATGGACTCGCGCGTTGGAGATCAATCTCACCGGCATGTTCCTGTGCAGTCAACGCGCCGGACGGATCTTCGTGAAGCAAAACCCCGAAGGAAAATCGGCGGGCGGCGCGATCATCAACATGAGTTCGGGCGGCGGGTTGCGCGCGCATCGTCAACTCATGGCGTACGACACAACGAAAGGCGGGATCGAAGCCGCCACACGCGCAATGGCAATGGACCTCGCCCCGTGGAAGATTCGCGTCAACGTGGTGGTGCCGGGCAACATCACCGTAGATAACGCCCTCGGCGGCGCGACCGGTCCCGAAGCCGCCGCGCGGACGATTCCCTTCGGTAAAGCGGGAGCGCCAGCCGACATCGCCTCTGCCGCCGTGTTTCTTGCCTCTGATGACGCCGCGTACATCACCGGTCAACGCTTGGTGGTGGATGGCGGCATGGAAGCGCAGTTGAGGTCGCCCGCGGTGGACGCGCAAATTGATGTGTCGGGTATCACAAGCCGCTTAGCAACTGCTTCTTAACTCTTTCTTTGCCACACATCGTCCCGATGCCTTTCGGGAGAGCGCACAGAGAACTCTGAGAAAACCCCTTAAAAATCTCTGTGAACTCGGTGTTCTCTGTGGCTGAGGTTTTTTTCCACGCCTTTAAGAAACACTCTCTTTGGTTCACCCGAAACGAATTCTCGAAACTCATCCAAAAAACGCGCCTTGTTGAATCGCTCGGCGCGTTTTTTTATTTCCCGCGCGTCGAACGTTTGATTTATTTTTTCAAACCGATGGAATGTCTCGATCAAACTCGCTTCGGTCTGCTCCGCAAAAAACAAACCCGTGACTCCCTCCTCCACCGTTTCCAACGCGCCGCCCGCGCCATATGCAATGACGGGACATCCCGCCGCCTGCGCCTCCACGATGGCGATGCCGAAATCCTCCTCCGCCGCGCAGACGAAGGCGCGCGCGTTGCCCAGCAATTCGGCAACTTTTTCATCCGACTGAAATCCCAGCAATCGAATATTCGAATTTGCCATCGCTTTCAAACGCGGCTGTTCGGGTCCATCGCCGACGATGACGAGCGGAAGATTCAATTGATTGAACGCCCGCACAAGCAAGTCGACTCGCTTGTGCGGGACGAGGCGCGTGACGGTGATGAAATAATTTTCGCGTTTCAGGCTGGGACGAAACCGCGTCACCTCGACGGGCGGATGGATTACCTTCGCTTCGAGTTGATACGCCTCCCGAATCCGCTCGCGGACGGTGTGCGAATTCGTCGCCATCGCATGGACGCGCGACGCGGCTCGTCTATCCCACGCGCGGAAGGATCGCATGTATCGGTCGAGGAGGAAATTGCGGCGCGTGTGTTTTCCGTTGATGTTGATGTTCGTCCATGCGTAGCGCAAGGGCGTGTGCGTGTACGAAACGTGATGCGCTCCATGAGGAGTCCGCGCTCCGTTCGCCACCGCGTAGTGAAATGAAACAATGGTGTCATAGCCGCTCAAATTGATTTGCTCAATCGCGGAAGGCATGAGCGGAAGCAAGTAACGGTGATGCGTGTGTGCGAACGGAAGCGAATCGAGCCACGAAGTATTTACTTTGCGATTCGCAATCGGCGAATTGACAAACACTTTTCGGTTGTAGATCAGCGTGAAAATATCCGCGCGTGGATACGCCTCCAACGCGGCAAACAACACCTTCTCCCCGCCGCCGATGGAGGGGAGCGTATCAAGAACAAAGGCGATGCGCGGTGTAGAAAAAGTCGGGATCATGTCATTCTGAGGAGCCGCGAAGCGGCGGCGAAGAATCTTTGTCGCCACAAGCAAGTTTCCAGCAGAGGTTAGAGTTCATTCAAGGTTCTCCAGATCAAATCTGCTGTATTCTGCCATGAGAAATCTTTCGCTCGCGCCAATCCATTTTCAAAAAGCGACTTGCGTAGACTCTCGTCGCTCAAACATTTCTCCATTGTCTGTGCAAGGTTATCAGGCTCCTCTAAATGGAAAACGAGTCCCGCCTCGCCGACTGTTTCTGGCAATGCGCCGCCATCCGAAACAATGACCGGTGTCCCGCACGCCATCGCCTCGAGCGCGGGCAAGCCGAAACCTTCGTCAAAGGATGGGAGTACGAACAACTCCGCGTTGACGTATAAAGCGGACAATTCCTCCTCTGAAACATAATTCAAAAAGCGGATTCGCTCATCCGCAAAGAATTTTACCGAACGAAACACGTGTCCCGAATCCCCTGCAACGACCAGCCAGGTATCCGCAAACTTATCTTTGACTTGATGCCATGCCCTCATCAACCCTTCAAGATTCTTGCGCGGTTGAAGCGAACCGACGAACAAAACATACTTTTTTGGGAAATCAATTACACCATGTTTTGTTTCGGGTCGAAATACAGACGTATCTACTCCGTTCGGCGTGACGATCACATTCTCAACCCCGAACCGCCTTATTACCTTTTGCTTTACATACTCCGAAGGCGTGAAAATAACGCGGACTCGTTTGGCGAGCCTCGGCAAAAACAAACGATACCAAGCCGAATAACCTCTCGTAAACCATTCGGAATGTTCAAGCGGACTCAGGTCGTGGATCGTCAATGCTTGATTCTGAATCGCAAGCGGTCCCGAATTTGCGGGCGACCATAAAATCGAATCGCGCTTCAACTTTGTCGGCAGGATGAACTGTTCCCACGCATGACCCAAAATTCCTTGCGCGCGAGTCTGCTCAACTCGATGTTCATTCTTAAAGCGACGCAGGATCTCGCGCCCGTATCGTTCATTTCCCGTCACGCGCCGCGCGAGGAACCGTCCGTTGACCACGATGTCACGCGGCATGATAGTCCGTTTGTGTGAGGAAGATATATTCAGACATGGGCGTCTAATTCATCATTATAATAAGCCTTCCGAAAATGGTCCTCGCATCCCCATACCCCGCGTCACATTGGACAAAGAACCTTGCGCGAAGCGCGTTTTATGTAACGCTCATACTTGCCCCCGTTCGCTTGCGAATGATGTTGCAGTCGCGGCCGAGTCATGCGATCTACAGCGATTACACCGACTTCCTCCTCTTTCTGCCCGATATCGCGTTGCTTGTTATGTTGATCGCCTGGGGATTCGCAAAGCGATTCGATCCCAAGCCGTTGCGATTCGGGCCGCCGCTCGTGTGGATTCCGCTCGCAGGGCTGACCGCCTCTGCCCTGATTTCATCTGCCTCAAGCGTGGACGGCTCTCTCTCCCTTTATCACTCTGTCCGTTTGTGCCTGTTATTTCTCTTTTATCTTTTCATTGTCAACGAACAAATTTCGATTTTCAACGTCGCCTTCGCGGTGGGACTGCAAAGCATGTTGCAAACGGCGGTTGCGATTCCTCAATCTATTCTGCAACGTTCGGTCGGGTTACAAGTTCTCGGCGAATATCTGCTCGATCCAACCTGGTCCGGCGTGTCCATCATTTCGGATGGGGCGACCCGCATCCTCCGCGCCTACGGACTCTCCGATCATCCCAACATTTTGGGCGGGTGCCTCGCCTTCAGCCTCCTCGTCCTGTTGACCGTCTATCTTCGTGGCAACAGAAAAAATTCTCTACTTCTCGGCTCTGTTTTTGTTTTGATAAGCCTCGCGTTGTTGATGACTTTCTCCCGATCCGCGTGGCTGGCTTTCGCGGCGGGATCAATCTTCATCGTCTGGTTTGAAGCGAGGGCGCGCGGATGGGGATTCATCAAATCTCTTGCGTTGCTTTTCGTTTGCACGATAATTGTTTTACTTCCATTCATCGCGCGGAATTCCAGTTACTTCGGCGCGCGCTTCAATGCGGGGAGTTCGTTCGAGACGGTCCGCTCTGAGCGCGGCGCGGTGCAAGAGCGGATATTCCTCATCGCATCCGCCAATCATATTTTTTCCCAACACCCGTTGACCGGAGTCGGCGTGTCCGCTTCGCCGCTCGCGCTTCGAGAGGAAATTCCTCAACTCCCCGAAACCTTCAATTACCAGCCGCCTCATTTTGTCTTGCTGACCGTCGGCTTGGAGACCGGCATGTTCGGCGCGATCTTCTACTTCCTGTTGATGATTCTTCCCTGGGTCGCATTTTCACGGAACGTGGAGGCGCGCAAAAATCCGCACGTGATCGGCGCGATGGGAATACTCCTCGCCGTCACCATCGTCGGCTTCTTCGATTACTACACATGGTTTTCCACCCCCGGCCGAATCTGGCAATGGCTCGCCTGGGGATTGATTGCGGTATCCATAGAGTCCCCCTCTCCCTTAGGGAGAGGGGTTAGGGGTGAGGGTGAAATCAAATCATCATGACCTCCCTCGATACCCTCTTCATCCCCGTCACCGTGATTTACTTCCTCGTCGTCACCACCCTGTTCATCTACGGCTTGAACTTTTTATATCTTTCTTATCACGCGTGGAAGAAACGCGACGCGCTCGCCTCCAAACCTTTGCCGCTAAACACAGAGTCAGTGCCGTTCGTCACGATTCAATTGCCGATCTACAACGAGTTGTACGTCGCCGAGCGGTTGATCGAATCCGCCGCCGCGCTCGACTATCCGCGCAGCCGATTCGAAATCCAGGTGTTGGATGATTCCACAGACGAGACAGTTTCACTCGTCGCGCGAACCGTGGATCGAATCAAAGCGCAAGGGATAAACATCCACCATCTGCATCGAACAGAACGTGTCGGATTCAAAGCAGGCGCGTTGGCTGACGGGTTGCAAACCGCGCAGGGAGAATTCATCGCCATCTTCGACGCGGACTTTGTTCCCAAGCCTGATTTTCTCAAAAAGATTCTTCCATACTTCGATGAAGATAACATCGCGTTCGTGCAAGCGCGGTGGGGACATTTGAATGGCGGTTATTCTCTGTTGACTTTTTTGCAATCGCTTTCGCTTGACGCGCATTTTGCGGTGGAGCAACTTGCGCGTTCGCAACTCGGTTTGTGGTTTAACTTCAACGGCACGGCGGGCGTGTGGCGCAAAACGGCGATCATTGACTCGGGCGGATGGAAAGCCGAGACTCTCACCGAAGACCTCGATCTTTCGTATCGCGCGTACTTGCGCGGATGGCGCGCGCGCTATGCGGGCGAGGTCGAAGTGCCGTCTGAATTGCCCGTGAGTTTCACCGCGTTTCGCCGCCAGCAACATCGTTGGGCGCACGGCGGATTCGATTGCGCGATTCGTTATATCCCCGTCATTTGGAAATCGGATGCAACCCTCGCGCGAAAGATTCAAGCGAGCCTGCATCTCACGGGCTATTTGATTCATTTGTTGTTGTTCATGTGCGTGTTTTTATATCCGCTCGTCGTTGCGATTTCAGAAAGATATCCGGGCTTGATCAGTTTGTTCGGCATCGCCGTCGTTTTCAACTTCACCGCGCTCGCGCCGATCGCGTTGGTGGCGGTCGCGCAAAAGTCGCTTCACAAACGTTGGTTCGCAATTCTGCCTTACATCGTCACGCTTGCCGCGCTCGGCGCGGGGCTGATGCTCAACACATTGCGAGCCGCACTGCAAGTGTGGGCGGGTCGCCGCGGCGCGTTCGAGCGGACGCCGAAATACGGCATCACCGCGCGCGCGCAAAAATGGGAATCTCGTCGCTACTACGTCAACGTAGATCGGCTTGTCGTTTTTGAAATCCTCCTCGCCCTGTTTAATCTTGGCACGGTCTGGCTCGCGTGGCAAAATTCCAACTGGCTGATCGCGTTGTACGCGGCGATCTTCGCGGCTGGACTCTTCTTCAACTCCGGTCTGACGATCCTTCAAGCGATTCAAAGACGCTTCCCTCCGCGACTTCTAACTGATTCACCCTAGCGACATTTCTCATGCCCTCCGCTTCCCTCTCCCTCGCCATCCTCGAAGCGCTCACCTACTCGGACATCTTCGCCTATCCCTTACGCTTCGACGAGTTGCATCGCTATCTTCCCATTCGCGCAAACGCGGAGGAATTGTCTGTCGCTTTAGATTCAATGCGCGGACAAGTTGAACAACAAGACGGATTTCATTTTCTTGCAGGACGCGATGAAATTGTTGATACTCGCAAAGCACGCGAGACACGTTCACGAAAGTTGTTGCCGATTGCCCTGCGCTACGGACGCATCCTCGGCTCTCTGCCCTTCGTCCGCATGGTCGCGTTGACAGGCTCTCTCGCCGTCTTGAACATTTCTAAAAATGCGGACTTCGATTACATGCTCGTCACCGCCAAAGGTCGTGTGTGGACAGCGCGCGCCTTCGCTTTGTTGTTCAACCGACTCGTGCGTCCATTCGGTCACACCATTTGCCCGAACCTCATCGTCTCCGAATCCGCGCTCGAATGGCATCTGCATGATCTATATTCTGCCCGCGAGTTGGTTCAAATGATTCCCATTTCAGGGATGGATGTGTATCAGGAAGTCATGGACGTCAACTCTTGGGTTACGGAATTCGTACCGCAAAGTTCACTTTGCGGTAGTCGTGCCAAAACAGCGACTGACCCCAGAGGGGCGCTTCGCGGAGTCGCTACTACGATTAAGCGTTTTCTTCAATTTCCCCTGCGCGGCAAACTCGGAGACTACTTCGAATCATGGGAAATGACCCGCAAGATCGCGCGCTTCTCCCATCAACCCGGCTTCGGCGAAGAGACCATCTTCACCGCCGAGGTCTGTCAGGGAAATTTCCACCATCACAGAAAATGGACACACGAAATATTTTTGCAGAAACTCGGTAAATTGGGCGACAGTTCCCCTCTCCCTTTGGGAGAGGGGATAGGGGTGAGGGTGGTATGACCCAAATCCTCCTCGGTCAATCCTACTACCTGCGTTTCGACCCCAAACTATGGGAAGCCATGCAACCCTATCCGCCACTAGGGACGTTGTACGCCGCGAGTTGGCTCCGTCAGCACGGATACGATATCGCGTTGTTCGATGCCATGCTGGCAGACTCGGAAGAGGAGTGGGCAAAGTCACTGGATGAACATAAGCCGCGCTACGCCATCATCTACGAAGATAATTTCAACTATCTTTCCAAGATGTGTTTGCTCAGAATGCGCGAAGCCGCGTTCAACATGATCCACATGGCAAAATCGCGCGGATGCGTCGTCATCCTCTGCGGCGCCGACGCGACCGATCATTTCAAAGACTACCTCGAACACGGCGCAGACTACTGCATCCTCGGCGAAGGGGAGGAGACCCTGCTTGAGTTGCTGAATCAGCTTGAAGGCGCCGCCCTGAGCTTGTCGAAGGGGAAGAGAGATGCGGGGCTTGAATCCATTCTCGGTCTTGCGTACGAATCTCCAGTCTCCAATCTCCAGTCTCCATTTCCCCAATTCTCCAATTCTCCAATCCTCTCCAATCCCCGCCGTCCCGACATCACCAACCTCGACTCGTTACCCTTCCCCGCCTGGGATTTGGTGGACATCGAAAAATATCGAAGCCTCTGGTTGCAACATCACGGATATTTTTCAATGAACATGGTCACCACGCGCGGCTGTCCGTATCACTGTAACTGGTGCGCCAAACCGATCTGGGGACAGCGTTACAACTCGCGCTCGCCTGAAAATGTGGTTGCCGAGATGAAATGGATCAAGGAAACTTTCGCGCCCGATCACATCTGGTTCGCGGATGATATTTTGGGATTGAAGCCGAGGTGGATCGAAAAGTTTGCCGCGCTGTTGAACGAAGCCGACGCGGTGATTCCCTTCAAATGTTTGCAACGCGCAGACTTGATCAATGAAAAAACCGCGCCCGCGCTGGCGAAGGCGGGATGCAAAACCGCATGGCTCGGCGCGGAGTCGGGTTCGCAAAAAATTCTCGACGCGATGGACAAAGGCGACACCGTGGAAGATATTTACAACGCCGCGCGGTTGTTGAAAGCCAACGGCATCGAAGTGGGATTCTTCTTGCAGTTCGGCTACCCCGGCGAAACATGGGACGATGTGCGGAAAACATTGAAGATGGTGCGCGACTGCGTGCCCGATGACATCGGTATTTCGGTCTCATACCCGTTGCCCGGCACAAAATTTTTCGAGCGGGTGAAATTGGAATTGGGCGAAAAACAAAACTGGGTCGACTCGGAAGACTTGGAGATGCTCTATCGCGGTCCGTTCCCAACGGAGTTTTACCGCGTGTTGCATGGACGAGTCCATTATGAGTTCCGCGCGAGGAAAGCGTTCAGACAGAGATCGTTGAGAGGGCTGGCGAATGTGCCGAGAAATATTTTTGGATTAGTGCGAAGCGAATGGCAGTTGAGGAGATTTGTTTGATGTGTGCCCGGTGGTTGAGTAGCCCGAGGCGATAGCCGAGGGCGTATCGAAACCACCGCTTCAAGGAGCAAACCAATGAACAATGTCACTGATACATCCCTTGAAACCATCGCCGAAGCCTTCTCGCGCGCGGCTGGGTCTTGCCGATCGCTGTTCAACGCCTTACTGCGCCGTATTGCCGCCGTCTACCAACAATAAATGTCCTGTCATAAACGATGAATCATCCGAAGCCAGGAACAACACCGCCTTGGCGATCTCTTCGGGTTTGCCGAAGCGACCCATCGGCAAATAGGCGCTGGCTTTCTTGATCTCATTTTCCAAATAGGCGGCGTCTGAAGAATTAAATTGCTCCGTCTCGAGCCAGCGATCCACGAACGTGTCGCCGGGGCAGACTGCGTTCACGCGGATGTTATCGCGCGCGTAATCGAGCGCCATCGCTTTGGTCATCATCCCCACCGCGCCTTTGCTCGCGATATATGGAAACGCGTTTTTACCTCCCACTACTGACCAATCGGATCCGCAGTTGACGATCACGCCTCCGCCTTGCGCTTTCATCACGGGCAAGACCAATTTGCACATGCGCCACACCGCCGTCACGTTGATTGCCAGCGTCTCATTCCAAATGTCATCCGAGATCGATTCGGCTGTGCCATGTGTGACGATGCCCGCGTTGTTGAACAAGATGTCCATGCGACCGAACGAGGCGAGAGTCTGGCTGACGACGTGGGAGCAAGCCTCCCCGTCGGCATGATCGGCTTGGATGAATTCGCATCGGACCCCCTTACGGCTGATCTCCTCCCTGACGCGTTGTCCCAACTCCGCGCGGCGTCCCGTGATGACGACATCCGCGCCTTCGTCCGCAAACAATAACGCGGTGGCTTTGCCGATGCCCGATGTCGCGCCTGTGATCATTGCCACCTTGCCTGAAAGTTTACCCATGTTGTAGACTCCTTGCGAATGATTTTACTCTCATACCTTGAGGATGGAAGAAAGACGGGAGTTGTGAGAGAATTACCGAAAAATTTTCAGGAGAGTGAATGAAGGCTTTTGGACTTTCGCTGGATGGCGAAATCGAAAACACGCGCGAATCAAAGATGCGACACGCGCGGGTCGGCGCTCTGTTCGGATTGGTTGCCGGTCTCGCGTTTGCCGTTTCCGCTGCGGGTGTGGATTTGCTTACGCATCGAGACCTGCCGCTTGGTTTTGAGTTCGATTTTCTTCTATCCTATGGGTTGGCTGTCAGCGCGGTGTTGAGCATTGTCGGCTTTATGACGTGTTGGGCTGTTGAAACCTGGCGCGGATTGGCGTACGGCGCGCTTGCCACAAGCTCGATCGTTTTGGCTGGTTCGTTGTTGCAACCCAGCGAAGCGACCACGGGCATGAAGATCATTGCTCTGGCATTCACCCTTGTGCCGGTGGCGGCGCTTGCCCTGCCCATTTCGTGGACGCTCCGCTGGCTGACTGAAAGGTATGCGCGCGCGCGTTATGTAAGGTTTTCGGCGTTGAAGATTGCCCTGCTCGTGGCTGTGACTCTGACACTCGGCGCGGCGGGCGGATGGTTCATGCGAATGCCTCCGCGCGCAGTGGAAGCTGTCCATTTTATGAATGGGTTGATTCGGATCGCGCCGAATCACGAAGATAACGCGCTGCGGCGGGTGGCTGGTTTTGAGGATCATCTGAGCGCAGGGTATCACTTGTATGAAAAGCCGTCGACTGGCTCAACCGAAGGGTTTGTAGTCACTGCCGAGTATGAGGATGGGTATCAACTTTCTTGCACGGTAGTTGTCTTTCCCGGGAGCGACCCGTTTTTGTCATCGTGCAATGATGACAAAAATGAAAATCCTTGAGAATTGGGTTCGTTAGATCGCAAACAAATAAATTGCCGCAAACGCAAGCGCGATGCCAATCACTTGGTTGCGCGAAATATGTTCCTTGAGGATGAGCCACGCAAGGATGACCGTCGCGCCGGGATATAACGAACTGAGAATGGCGGAAATATCGAGCCTGCCCGCTTTGCTGGCAAGGATGAAAAAGAGATTGCCGCCGAGGTCGAGAGTGGCGTTGATGCCGACAACTCCCCATGCCTCGCGCGGAACGGGGAACGATTCTCGCCGCGCCAACACGATGAGGAAGACCAAAAGAGTCCCTGCGAGGCGCGAGAGGATCATGGGCCACAACAGCGCGTCGGGGTCGCTGACGGCGTTGTGAATGAAGATGAAGTAGCAACCAAACCCCACGCCCGCGAGAATCGGAAATTTCAAGTCGGAGAGTTTGCCGATATGGAATCCGCCGTCGCCTTGCGAGATCAGCCACACGGCGGCGAGCGCGAGCGCGAATCCGACAAATTGAATCTTGCTGGGCAGTCCTTGCGTGAACGCGCCAAAGATGACAGGAAGCAACGCCGCGAACAATGCCGAGACCGGCGCGGCGATGCTCATCTGACCGATGCTCAGGCTGTAATACAAGATGAGCAAGCCGCACGAACCGAGCGCGCCGCCGATGAACGCGTTGAGCGCAACGTTTGCAGACGGAAACGATTCGCGATAAAAGATCAATGCGGCGATGACGATCAATAAGCCGAAGAAGTCCGCGTATAACACTGCGCGATACGCGCCGACCTTGCGGCTGGCGAGACCGCCCGCGAAATCTCCCGCGCCCCATGATAAAGATGATGCAATGCCGTAAATGATGGAAAGCAAATGAAACCTCCGGAATGCGGACTTCAGCCCGCTATTCATATGAAAAAAATGGCGGACTGAAGTCCGCGCTCCGTTAATAATTATCGTCGTCAAACAGAGTCAAAACAGGAAATTCTTGCGCGCATTCTTTCATCCACACTTCGCCGTTGTCGCTGATGTGTTGGCGATAACTGGAAAACAGCCAACCCTCGGGCTGTTGGACATAGCCATGTTTGACAGGATTGTAATGGATGTAGTTGAAACGTGTCCAAAAATCTCGCTCGCCCCGGATGCAAGTATCCCAATAGGTGTACCAAACGGTTCTGCCGCGTGTGTTATCCAGTCCGTTCAATTGGAAAGCCGTGCTCCCATTGAGCCGCTTCATGAATTTTCCAAGATCAAGCCCGTGTTGCGGAAGAAAGAGGAAGTGATAATGGTTTGCGAGAATGACCCATGCCATAAGTTTCGCGTTGAACTCGGCGATCAATGCGTTGAATGTTTTGATCCACAAATTGAAATGCGCGTCGGAAGATAAAATATGCGCCTTGCCAACCGTTGATGCGGTGACGAAATACCATGCGTCGTCCAAGTAGAGATGCGGCGGGCGGTGTGGGGAGGTTGACCATTTCATATACGTATGCGGAATGCGGACTTAAGTCCGCGCTCCTGTTCTCGTCGCCGCCTTTGCCCGCTCCAACACCTTCTGCGCGTTCTTCAGCAACGGCATATCAATCATCTTGCCGTCCAGCGCGTACGCGCCTTTGCCCTCTTTTTGACTCGACTCGAACGACTCGACGATCCGCTTTGCATACTCGATCGCTTCATTGGATGGAGTGAACGCCTCTTGCGCCGCCTCGACCTGATTCGGGTGTATGATCTGTTTCCCGCTGAAGCCGAACCGCGCTCCCTCTTCGGCTTCGAGGCGCAGACCATCGGGGTCTTTGAAGTCAATGAAGACGATGTCAATTGCCTGCAGATCGTTCGCCGCGCACGCCGTGACCACCGCCTGCCGCGCGTAGAGCAACTCGGTCGCGGCTTTCGTCCGCACCGCGCCAATGGATGCGGCGAAGTCCTCGCCGCCGAAGATGATGGCTTCGAGTCGTTTATCCGCTTCGGCAATCTCTTTCAGGTTCATGATTCCCTTCGCCGTTTCCACGCCCACCAGCAAGCGGACGCTCCCAATGTTCAACTTGCTCGAAAGTTCGTAGGTTTCGATATGCTCGCTAACCCATTTCACTTGTTCGGCAGTTTCGATCTTCGGCACAACGATCGTATCGGGATTTGTCGCCAACGCCGCGACGAGGTCGCGCTTCTCCAAGCCTGAACCAATTTGGTTGATGCGAATACACCGCTCGGACTTGCCGAAGTCCAGTTCCTTCATCGCCCCTGCAATGACCTCCCGCGCTTCGGTCTTTTTGTTCGCCGCCACGCCGTCTTCCATGTCCATGCAAATGGAGTCGACTCCCAGCGTGGTCGCTTTTTGGATCTTGCGGCGGTCGTCGCCTGGCATGTAGAGTATCGCGCGTCGTGAGTGCATGGAATCTCCTGGGTGGTACACAGGTAAACACAGAAACACGTAAACAGGTGGTAACTCGTAACTCGTAACGCGTCTACCTGTGTACCTGTCTACTTGTCTACTTGTTTACTTGTGTACCTGTTTACTTCTTCAAAAACATCGCCGTCCGTTCGAACTCGACCACAATTGTACCGTCTGGTTTCCTGCCCCAGCATTTGATTCGCACGATGCCAACTTCGGGTCTCGATTTCGACTCGCGCTTCTCGATGATCTCGCTTTCGGCGTAGACTGTGTCGCCGTGAAAGACGGGATTGGGATGCGCGACCTTGTCGTATCCCAAATTTGCCACGATGGTTCCATCGGTGAGATCGGCGACGGTCAAGCCAACAACGAGACCGAAGGTGAACACTCCATTCACCAATCGCTGACCGAACTCGGTCTTCGAGGCGAAATCCTCGTTGAGGTGCAGAGGCTGTGTGTTCATCGTCAACGCGGTGAAGAGCACGTTGTCCATTTCGGTGACGGTGCGCCCGCCGTGTTTGAATTTCATCCCAACTTCGAGTTCGTCGAAAAATTTTCCAGCCATAAGACTCCTTTGTCGAAGGTTGAAGGTCACAAGTCAAAGGTCAGACCTTCGACGTTTGACTTTCGACATTGATCAGTTCTTGCTCACGCTCCACCGTTTGACCAACCTTCACCGCCAGCGATTTCACCACGCCATCCATCGGCGCTTGGATTCTAATCTCCATTTTCATCGCTTCCAACACCATCAGCGTTTGACCTTTCGTCACCGACTCGTCCACGACGACGTTCACGCTTCGCACCACGCCTGGCATTGGCGCGGCTAATCCTGACGCATGATCGCCGCCCGCGCTTCTTCGCTTTGCGCCAGACGATTTGGTCAGCACGAATGTTTGCCTGCCCACCGTCACCCAGCGTTTGGCGTTGTCCGATGAAACATACGCGGTGACGCGCTTGCCGTCAATGAGTAAATCCAACTTTCCGTTTTCGGCGCGGATGATTTCAACGTCAACAGTTTTATCGTCCAAAGTGGCGCGATAGGATTTGCCTGTTGGGATCAGATCAACAGATGTGGATGTAGAATTAAAGTCAAAAGATAGTTTCATATAAACTTATGGCTGTAATGTGATTTCTGTATAAGCTGCGACTTCTTTTATGCCATTATTGGTTTTCATATTGCCAATTACATAGATGCGAATATAATATTTCCTGAAGGGGTTTTGTAGATCAGGAAAAAACACAACCACTTGGACCGCTGGCATTTCTATTGGTGGAGAAAGTACGATATCGCTTAGGGGAAATCGATAAGTTGGTTTCTCTTTTAATTCAACCCACATTTCATCTGATCTTTCAAATATCTTCAAGTTGTAGTCATACGGAAAAATAATTTCCTGGTCGGAATTGTATTTGAGTTCCAGATTTATAGGGTCTCTGGTTTTATAGGTATTTGAATAACTCGAAACTCTTAGCAAAACCTGCTGGTTTAAATAAGCGTCTTCGAAAGATAACGGTGGAGGGTTGCTGGCGTTTGTGCATGATGACAGCAGAGTTTGAATTGCGACTAAGAAAAGTATTAAGCAGGTTGAGTGTTTCATTGGTCTAATTCCTAAAGCCGCTCGATTTCTTCTGTGGATTGTAACGATCAACTTCGCCGGAACGCGAAACCTGAGATTTGCCCGAAGGGACGATGTCAATGCTATACGACTTGGAATTATGCTCGAAGTTTGTTTTCATCCGTATCCTAGAATCCGAATCACCGCCACCAGCCACATGCCGATCACGGCGAGCACAAGTTCGAGGTTGCGTTGCATCAAGCCTGCCAACACGCTGACCCACGAATGATACGCGAGATACGGCGAGAGGAACGGCGACGCCGCCATCGCCTGATCTTTGCGTCGGTTGCGGACTGCGAGAACGGTCAACGCGAAACCGATGGGGAATGCCCAGGGCCACAGGCTGGCGTTCCATGTGGATTGCAGAAGATCGTTCGACCTGCCGATGGAGGCGGTGCCAAAAATCAGGAGAGAAAGAATCGTCGCAACGGTAGCAGGCAGAAAGGCGAGAAGAAGCGATTTCCATCCGCCAGCGCGCCATGTCTCGAACATCCAAAATGGGATCATCGCGATGCCCATCTGCGGTTTGATGAGGATGAAAAATAATCCGATCTGCGGCGGGAGGATGAAGCCGACGAGCGCGAGCGCGTCCACGTTCAACATGCGCATCCCGTAGACAACGGGCGAAGATAAAAGGAACGCGATCAACGCGACGCGGCTGGCTTTCAATCGGACGGCGACCCACGTATACAACGCGAGCGTGAGGATGAAATACAAATCACCGCTGACGCGTTCGGAAAATATCGCCAACGGCAGCATGGGGATCAACGTCCACGGCAGGTTGCGAAACGTGGGCGCGGCAAGATATGGATTATTTCCTTCCAGCACGGCGCGCGCGGCGGGGTAATACGTCTCGCGCCAATCAATGCCCACTGCGGTTCCCAAACTATCCGCGCCGAAGTAGAGGAGGATGAGGAGCGCCGCGCTTGCAACGATGAGTCGAAGGTCAATTTTTTTCTTTTCCATAAATTTAATTTCTGAATCCATTTGGATTTTTCCACGGGCTGTAAGGATCGTGCTCATTTACGATTTGCGATTGACGATTTTCGATTGATGTATCAGCAAGCGCGGCGGAGACAAGCGCTTCAAACGACGGGGCGGGCTGACTCCACGTAGGTTGATCTTCCACCCAGCGTGTGTAGACTCGTCCAGCGGCAAAATCGGGATGAGCTAAAACATCTTGCATGAAATCCACGTTGCTCGTCACGCCATGCACGACGAAGTCGCGCAACGCGGCTTGCATTTTTTGAATGGCGATTTCTCTCGATTCGCCAAACACAATTAACTTCGCCAACAGCGGATCGTAAAAATGTGTCACCTCATCGCCTGCGCGGAAGCCTGAGTCGACGCGGATGCCAGGTCCGCGCGGCTCGATGTATTGCAAAAGTTTTCCTGTGCTGGGTAAAAATCCGTTGGCGGGGTCTTCGGCGTAGACGCGGCATTCGATGGCGTGTCCGCGTTGAGTCAGTTGTTCCTGCGAATATGGAAACCGCTCGCCTGCCGCAACGCGGATCTGCCATTGGACGAGGTCGAGTCCGGTGGTGAGTTCGGTGATGGGGTGTTCCACTTGGAGACGAGTGTTCATTTCGAGAAAGTAAAAAGGTTGAAGGTCGAAGGTCGAAGGTCTGGGGTCGAAGATAAATTCAATTGTCCCTGCATTGAAATAATTTACAGCCTTCGCCGCGGCAACTGCGGCATCTCCCATTTGTTTCCGCAGTTCTGGCGTGAGCAATGGCGATGGAGTCTCTTCGATAATTTTTTGATAACGCCTCTGCGTCGAACATTCGCGCTCGAATAAATGCACGAGATGTCCGTGCTGGTCGCCGAAGACTTGAAACTCGATGTGATGCGCGTTCGGGATATATTTTTCGACGAGCAGACGTTCATCGCCGAACGCGTTCAGCGCTTCGCCGCGCGCGGACTCGATCGCTTCTTTCAACTCTTCGGGCTGATTCACCACCCTCATGCCTTTGCCTCCGCCTCCCGCCGCGGCTTTAACGAGAACGGGATAGCCGATCTCCTGCGCGGCTTTCTTGAAATCGGATTCGGATTCGAGTCCCTCGAAGCCTGGGACTGTCGGCACGCCTGCCTGCTTCATGCGAATCTTCGACTCGGCTTTGTCGCCCATGGCGCGGATCGAGTCCGCTGAGGGACCGATAAAGGTCAAATGGGCTGAGGCAACCCTCCCTGCGAATGAGGCGTTTTCCGAGAGGAAGCCATAGCCCGGGTGGATGGCATCCGCTTGGGAGGCGAGGGCGGCTTGAATTAAGACATCCGCATTTAAATACGATTCTTTCGGCGAAGAGGCGCCGATGTGAATCGCTTCGTCGGCGAGTTGCGCGTGTTGTGAATTTTTGTCCGCGTCGGAATAGACGGCGACCGTTTTGACGCCGAGTTCTTTGCAGGCGCGCAGGATGCGAATGGCGATCTCGCCGCGGTTGGCAATGAGAATTTTTTTGAACATTATTTGATGCGCGTCATCGTCGCTTCGGTGGCTTTGGCTTCGCCGTATTCGGGGTGGATGTTGTATGCGGTGATGACCAAATGATTGGCGTCAATCATTTCGACTTGCGTGCGCCAGCCCCAGTCGGGTCCGCCAGAGGGATCGGGATAACTGCCGAGGACGGAGAATCCGTTTTCGGTGGCGTTCCCCGTGCAGAACATGATGGCGGTGTTGTTGTGGAAGGAGTCGACCCATGAGGCTTCGTAACGATTGAGTTGGGTGTTGTAACCAAACGTGAACATTCCGTGTTGCGGCTCGCCTTCGATGGATGATTGATAGAGGAAGAGAGCAAAGCGTCCATCGAGGAGGAGTTGGATATTACCAACGAGAGGCGATTCACCAGCAAGTTTATCTGGCTCAAGCCAGAGTTTGGAAATACCTGACCAACCTCCTGCTAATTGAGATAGAAAATGATGTGGGCTACCTGAAGATTTTTCGAATGTCATGTTTGTCTCCGTAATTGGTAATTATGTCACCCTGAGCGAGAGTAAAGGGTCTCTGCTTGCGGGAGTAAGAGACTCTTCGGTCGCGGCAAACGCTCCCTCAGAGTGACATTTCTTGTCAGGCTAAAATTTAGAAGCAGTATATGCACCAAGCCAAGCTCCCAATAATAAGCCTGTAGCTATAGCTAATGGACTGTCCTTGAGTTCTATCTCACCAAGAATTATTCCCGCACCAGCTAATGCCAACCCACCTAGAAAAATTGCTCCAATCACAGCTCCAATTTTTACCTTTTTCGGGCTTTCGTAAGTTTGGTATCCTATCAGTGTACCCATGAATACAAAAATCAAAGGCATTGTAATTAAGTCCTGTTTTTGTCTGCCAATGACTGCTGATAACAATCCCAAGCAGGCGCCGAAAATTACCCACAAAAAGATTTGGTACTTTTTGTCCGCATACCCAAGCGCAAATCCAATGCCACTCAGTAATCCCCACACGATCCATAAATAAAAACCCCAGCCTTCTGTTTTTACATTTATGGAAACTACATATCCCGCAAGTCCAAAAACTGCAATTATCAGTATTTGGATAAATCGGTTGATTTGTGAAGTTACTTTACTCATTTTGATTGAATCCTTGAGATTGCTTGTATCACATCCTAAACACGCCAAAATTATTTTCTTCCACAGGTGAATTCAAAACAACAGATAATGCTAGACCAAGCACTTGACGCGTATCCACAGGATCAATCACGCCATCATCCCACAATCTTGCGGTGGAATGATAGGGATTGCCTTCATCTTCGTATTTTTCTAGAATAGGGCGTTTGAACTCGTCGGCTTCTTGTTTCGTCATGGCAGGTTTGCCTTCACGGGCGAGTTGGTCTTGTTTGATGGTGAGCAGGACGTTCGCGGCTTGTTCCCCGCCCATGACGGAGATTCTTGCGTTGGGCCACATCCATAAGAATCGTGAGCCGTAGGCGCGACCTGACATGGCATAGTTGCCCGCGCCGAACGAGCCGCCGATGACGACGGTTAACTTCGGCACGCGAGTCGTCGCCACCGCATGGACCATCTTCGCGCCGTCTTTGGCGATGCCGCCGACTTCGGCTTCACGTCCCACCATGAAGCCAGTGATGTTTTGCAGGAACACGAGCGGGATGCCGCGTTGGTCACAGAGTTCGATGAAGTGAGTCGCTTTGAGCGCGGACTCGCTGAACAAGACTCCGTTGTTGGCGATGATGCCGACGGGGTATCCATGAATCCGCGCGAACCCGCAGACGAGAGTCGTGCCGTAGCGCGCTTTGAACTCGCGGAATTTGCTTCCATCCACGAGGCGGGCGATGATCTCATGAACATCGTAGGTCTCGCGGAACGTCGCGGGCAGGATGCCGTAGATTTCTTCGGCGGGATAAAGAGGTTCCTCGGGTTTAGAAAGTGGAAAGTAGAAAGATGACTTTCCACTTTCTACTTTCGACGGAAGTGTCTCAACAATATTCCTCAGAATCTCAATCGCATGATCGTCATCCTCCGCAAAATGATCCGCAACCCCGCTTCGCCGCGTGTGGACGTCTGCTCCGCCCAAATCTTCCGCGCTCACATCCTCGCCTGTTGCCGCCTTCACGAGCGGAGGTCCGCCGAGGAAGATCGTGCCTGTGCCTTTGACGATGATGGCTTCGTCGCTCATCGCAGGGACGTACGCGCCGCCCGCCGTGCACGAGCCCATCACCGCCGCGATCTGCGGAATCTTTTTCGCGGACATTCTTGCCTGATTGTAAAAGATGCGACCGAAATGATTCACATCGGGGAAGACTTCGTCTTGCAATGGCAAAAACGCTCCCCCCGAATCGACGAGATACAGGCAGGGCAGATGATTCTCTTCGGCGATCTGTTGCGCGCGCAGATGTTTCTTGACCGTCATCGGGAGATACGATCCGCCTTTGACGGTCGCGTCGTTGGCGACGATGAGGACTTCGCGGTTGGACACGCGCCCGATGCCCGTGACGATACCCGCGCCTGGACCTTCGTTATCGTAAAGATCGGTCGCGGCAAGCGCGGAGAATTCGAGAAATGGAGAATTGGGGTCGAGCAGGCGTTCGATCCGCTCGCGGACGAAGAGTTTGCCCTGCGACTCGTGTCGCTTGCGATATTTTTCCCCGCCACCCTCGCGAACTTTAGCGAGGCGTCCCTTGAGTTCGTTCGCTAATGAACGATGGTGTTCGGAGTTTTGTTTGAATTCAGTCGAGGAGGTGTTGATGGAGGAGGAGATGGTTTCCATGATGTAATTGGTAATTGGATGGGTTTGTAGTTATCGAGAGTCTAGCACATTCCCCAGGAAAACATAACATTGAAATGAATTAAGGGAGGCAAAGACCGTCCACTTGAACCTGAAACTTGGAACCTGAAACTTGACACCGATTGTACCCCACCACTTTCCACGCAAATCACTTCAACGACTGCGCCAGCATCCACGTATAAAGTTCTTGATCCTGATAGACCCTGCCGCTGATATCGTGGTCGCCGTCAGGATACACCGTGAACTGGATGTTGCCATCGCACGCCTTCAACGCATCCACGAGGGATTGTTCCGCCTCGAGCGGCACGATCGTATCGACTGCGCCATGAAACGCCCAAATGGGTTTGTTTTTCAAATCGCAAATATTTGCAGGGACATGGAAGCCGGTTGTGTCGCCGACAAACCCCATCACTGGCGCGAGCGCGGCGAACGTGTCTGGGTGACGCAGTCCATACTCCCACACCCCGTTTCCGCCGATGCTCACACCCGTCAGGTAGACGCGCGTCGTGTCCACGGCGTATGATGCGGTCACTTCATCGAGCAGGGAAAAAACAGACGCCTCCACCTTATCTTGAAACCAATACTCATCGCCCGGTTTGCCGGTCAATTGCGGCGAGAGCACAATAAACGGAAAGTCCGGCGTGAACCCCAAAATTTGAGGCAGGGCTTCGTAGAGAAGCATGTCGGTGTTCGAACTGCTCGTCCCTGAGCCGTGTAGAAAAAGGATCAGGGGAAATTTCTGCGCGGGGTCTTTTCCGTAATTTGAGGGCAGGAAGAGCAGATAGTTCCGACCTCCCGATTGGGATGTGAATGGATGTTGACCCGTGAGAATGTTCGACGGGAGCGCGGGCGCGTCGGTGACCGGAAGTGTGGCTGTCGTTTCCGTAGTCGGCGTGACCGGCTGGGTGGCAGGGGGAGCCGAAGTATCGGTGGGGAGTGACGACGGTTGGGTAGGAGGCGCGGCCATATCGGTTGGGCTGGGCGCGGGTGATCCACATCCAGCCGCCAGGGTGGCGATCAATGGCAGAAGGATGAGGCGTGTTACGGTGTCTGAAATTTGGCTCGTGATGAGGCGATTGTTTTTCATGCGACAAGTCTAGCATAAAAATTTACAGCGCCGCAAAGTAAACTTTGCGGTGACGGATTGTGACAAGACAGAAAAATTATCCCCAACTTCAGTATTTCATATTTTACGAAAGTTTATGCGACAGTTCGATTTGCCAAGCAAATCGTGTCGTATTCCTTGACGCAGTGCAACGTCGTCAAGGGCGTGTTTTCGTGTCTGCTGATTATCCGCGGGGTAACTCGATGATGAACGTTGTGCCTGTTCCCAGTTCGCTTTGCGCTTCGATCGTGCCGCCATGCGCGTGGATGAGTTGTTTCGTGATGGCGAGTCCGAGTCCGCTGTGGGCGCGTTCACTGCGCGATCTGTCGCCGCGCCAGAAGCGGTCGAAGATGAAGGGGAGATCGGCGGGGGGGATGCCAGAGCCAGTGTCTTGTATCGTAATGCGTACTGCGTATTGCGTATCGCGCGCGGATTCGGTTTCGATGGAAATTCTCCCGCCATGAGGAGTGTGGCGCAGGGCGTTCGAGATGAGATTCGATAGGACTTGATTCAAGCGGTCATAATCGGCGGTGACTTGTTGATGTTCATCGGCGAGGCGCGTTTGCAGGTCGATGCCGAGGGACGCGGCTTGGGAGGAAAAACTCGAAGTGAGATCATGCAGAAGGTCGGCGAGCAGAAATAAGGTGGGATGAAGCGGGAGTTGTCCCGTTTCGGCGAGGGAGAGAGTCTGCAAGTCGTTCACGAGGTGGGTGAGGAGGCGAGTCTCATCCAATGTGTTGTTGATGTGTTCGGGCGTGGGCTGATAGACGCCATCCACGATGCCTTCGAGGTTGCCTTGAATGATGTGGAGCGGCGTGCGGAGTTCGTGCGCGATGTCGGCGGTGAGGTTGCGGCGTTGTTGCGCGGCGCGTTCGAGTTCGCCGACCATCTTGTTGAAGCGTTTGATGAGATCGCTGAACATATCGGATTTATTCTCAGGCACGCGCGCCGAGAGATTGCCCTCTTCGACGGCATTGATCGTTTTGAAAAACTCTTCGAGAGGTTTGCCGTAGCGAAGATAGAGGTTGAAGGCGGTAATGAAAAGGATGACGACCAGAACGACGGGCGCGCCACAGACGAGGATCCAAATGTTTCTGATGTTGGTGTATTGCGAAAAGAGCAGGTAAAGAAGAGCGGCGATGCCCCCGACAAAAAGGAAAACGGTGAGGATGAAGAAGATGACGAGGAGGACGAAGCGGTGTCGGCGTTTGGGAGGAGGGGAGGTGGACATGAGGAGAGTGGAAAGAGGAAAGTAGCGAGTGGAAAGTGGAAAGTCAGTGAGCAGTGACCAGTGCGATGAGGAAAGAGGTTATTCGATGAAGCGGTAACCGATTCCGTAGACCGTTTCGATCATGGATTTGCCTGAGGCGGCTTCGAGTTTTTTACGCAGGTTCTTGATGTGCGAATCGACACTGCGATCCATGCTGGAGGATGTGCCGTGCAGGTCTTCGAGTAATTGCTCGCGTGTGAGCGTTTGGCTGGGACGGCTGGCGAGCAGGACCAGCAATTTGAATTCGTTGGGAGTTAACTTGATCGGACTGTTGTTGAAAGACACTGCGTATTTTTCCGAATCAATTTCAAGCCCGCCCACGCGGATGAGGCTCGGCGCTTTGACATCGCCGCGCGTTCGGCGGAGCAACGCCCGCACACGCGCCACCAACGCGCGGACGGAGAACGGCTTGGTGATGTAATCGTCCGCGCCGATTTCGAGACCCGTCACTTGATCTATTTCTTCGGAGAGGGCGGTGAGCATGATGATGGGCACGTCGCTTTCGCGGCGCAGGATGCGGCAGACTTCGCGCCCGTCCATTTGTGGGAGCATCAGGTCGAGGATGAGGAGGTCGGGTTTTTCGCGGCGGGCAATCGTCAGCGCGGATTGACCGTCGGCGGCGGTGACGACGCGGAATCCGTTCTTCTCCAGATAATCTCGCGCGAGGCGCGCGATCTTGGGTTCGTCATCCACGACGAGGATGAGGGGTGGCATGGGGGGAGTATAAGGGAGGAAAGGGGAATGATGAAGGATGAATTATCAAGGATGAGTTATGAAAGTTTTTGGCACGCAAAGTAGAGAGAATGAGGTAGAAAGTAGAAAGGGGAGAGTGGAGGATGTTTTCTTTTAGTTGACCTTGTCCGGTTCGAGGATTGTGACGTTTTGCCCGGCGTATTTTTCGTACAGGTCACTGCGGCGCTTTCTCCAGCCGTCCAGCCCGCCGCGCAGGTTGGTGATTTTCTTGAAGCCTTTCGATTTCAGGTAATACGAGATCATCACCGAAAGCCCGCCGCCCGGGCAGTACACCAAAATATTTTTATCGCGCGGAAGTTGTTTCAAGTAGTTTTCGACTCGGAGCGGGTTGACCTGGTGAGAATTTGGCAGACCCTCGAATTTTTTACGGTCATCGCCTGGGCGCACATCGAGGATGAAAGTTTTCTCGTCGAAGAGAATGTTTTCATTCAATTGCGCGGGCGCGAGCATGTTGACGAAAGAGATTCGTCCTTCAATGTAATCTTGGATTACCTGTGTCGCGTATCGGATGTCGCGTGATGAAGTTTCATGCCCGAGACTGATTCGAATCGTCTCGCGGGCGGCTTGGTCGGATACGCCGATCGCTTTCAACACGTGGGAGGGCGTATCTTCGCCGGTACTGCACGCCGACCCGGCAGAGACGGCGATGCCGCGATAGTCCAACATTCCCATCAACCCGGCATTCTCCACGCCGGGGAAGGTAACGCTAAGCGTGTTCGGCAGGGATTCTGATTCTGGCGAGTTGATCACGCAATCTGGCTTGATCTCTTTGAGCCGTTGAGTCAATTGTCGCTTCAATGTTTGAGTTCGTTTGCTCTGCGCGAGGAGTTTATCCACGTCCTGACAAGCCGCGCCAAAGCCGACGATGTTGTGAAGGCTTTCCGTCCCAGCTCGCAGTCCGCTTTCCTGATGACCGCCATGGAGCAACGGAGTAAATGGACTTCCCTGTTTGATGTACAACGCGCCGATGCCTTTCGGTCCATATAGTTTGTGCGCCGAGAAGGAAGCGTAGTCAACATCCCATGAGTGGAGGTCAATCGGAATTTTTCCCAACGCTTGCACGCAGTCTGTCAATACCAACGCGCCGTGTTGATGCGCGATCTTCGTCACCGCTTTGATGTCTTGAATGACGCCGGTTTCATTGTTTGCCAACATGCAACAGACAAGGAAGGTATCCTCATCGATCATCTTTTCCAATTCGACGAGTTGTACACGCCCTTTGTCGTCAACTGGACAATATTTGACGATCACTCCTTGGGTTTCGAGATAGTCCAGCGTTTTCAACACAGAAGGGTGTTCGATGGGCGTGGAAACAATCTTCTTCTTTTTCGGATAAAAATGCGCGGCAACCGATTTGAGCGCAGCGTTATTTGACTCGGTCGCGCAGGCAGTGAAATAAACATCCGACGGGTCGGCGTGAATCGCTTTTGCCACGTGTTGACGGGCTTCTTCGAGCAACTCTGCCGATTTTCTGCCAATACCATAGAACGATGATGGATTGCCGTATTGGTTTCTCAACACCTGTTCCATCTTTCTACGGACATGGTCGCTCACAGGCGTCGTCGCATTGTGATCGAGATAGACCTGCCGATTGAAGCGAATGAGGTGTTTCAAGAATTCAAAGTATCTAAGTTCCATTGGATTACCTCTCCGAGCGCCACATTTTGATTCTCATATACGTGATCGTACAAAGCGAGTTGATATTGCGGGGTTCGTTTATGTCATTGTGACAACGATCTTGCCTCGCGCATGACCGTTGCCAAGATGTGTCATGGCGTCAACGATGCGCGTCATTGGGTAAGCCTTCTCGACAAACGGTTTCACTTTTCCGCTTTCGACCAGTTCTTTCAAGGTTTGCATATCCGCGCGGTTGAATTGGGCGGTGAAAAACACGAATTTTTGACTCGCGCCCAGCATCGAAACTTTCATCTTGACCAAAAGACTGACTGGACCGATCAATTCCGTCTTGGGTCCTCCGATGAGCACAAAGGTTGCGTCTGGCTTGAGAACGCGTTTGTAATCAGACCACGAACGCCCGCCATTGACATTGAGCAGTAGATCATATTTTTTGCCGTTGCGCGTAAAGTCCTCTTTGGTGTAATCAATCACATGATCGGCGCCCAGCCTGCGAGCGTGTTCAACATTGTTCGTACTGCACACAGCCGTCACGTCCGCGCCGAGCGCTTTGGCGATCTGAATCGCAAACGATCCGACTCCGCCCGACGCGCCGTGGATCAGGACTTTCTGCCCGGGCTGGATTTTCCCGTGATCGCGCAGTCCCTGCAACGCGGTGATTCCCGCTGTGGGGACGGACGCCGCTTCTTCCATCGTGACGTTGGCTGGTTTCAACGCGATGGCATTTTTCACGCTGACGTATTCCGCATACGCTCCGCTTCTCCCGCCGAAGACTTCGTCGCCGCGCTTGAAATCGGTGACGTTTTTGCCGACCGCTTCGACCACGCCCGCAAAATCCGCGCCGAGACGCGTGTCTTTCGGCTTGACGAGTCCGCCGCCCAGAATGCGGGCGATGGGCAAGCCTGTCATACCGTACCATTCCGCAACATTGATCGAGGAGGCGCGCACGCGAACTAGCACGGCATCATCTGAAACTTCTGGCTTTGCGATCTCTTTGATCTTCAATACATCTGGCTGACCATACGACTCAAACATAACTGCTTTCATGGTTGATTCTCCTTTTATGTCACTCTGAGCGGAGCGAAGAGTCTCGTTTGTTGCGGTAGAGATTCTTCGTCGTGGAGTTTACCCTGAGTAAGTCGAAGGGCGGCTCAGAATGACATGCCTATATTTGCTGTAAGGTTATCAACTCATTGTGGAGGAAATATGGACGAGCCTGTCAGGGATTGTGGAGGTTGTTCCCCCCCCGTGTTATGTTTACAAACGGATTTCAAGCCGTATCTTCACATTATCCCCCTCGCCGATCTCTTCCGCTTTTTGGACCACCATCTTGATCGGCACAAGATAGAGACCGTCTTTCGGGAACAGGGAGGTCTTAAACTCGGTCTTGCCGATCCGCGCGTGGACGGGAATCACTCCCCAGCCATACGTGACCTCTCTTGAGATGGCTTGGATATCGCGGCTTTGCTTTTCTGGCACAGCGACGAAAAGATACGGAGCAGGTCCGCGCCAATGGAAGATCGCGCCGCTGAACTCGAAGGTCATGGTCAGGCTCTACCGCGCGGCTTGACGAGAATATTTCGCGCAAGCGTCTTGAACCGCTCGCCATTCTTTTGCACAATGGTGATAGTGACATGACCCGTCTTGCTCATCTTGCTGTCTCTGACGGTTCCAGATTTACCCGCGTGTGTTCCGCGAATCACTTCGCAAAAGTCGCCGTCTTTTGGTTGTCTACTGTTCATGTGTATTGCTCCTGTTCGTTTCAATGGACCGCGCCGCATTCCATTCATTGCTCCATGGATTGCAGCCATAGTTTCGCATCGTCCGCTTTCACGGCGCGCTCCGCTTCGTGAAGCAGTGCATTCAAACTTCTTCTGCGTCCGATTTGCTTAGCAAATCGCGGCGCATTCGGCGGCAAGTAGGAAGTCGGCAGAGGCGTCGGCTGACTATTCAGTGAAACGTTGAAACACGGCGACCAGCGCTCGATCAACAGCCGCTCCGAAGCGGATAAATCATTCCCAACGACATCGAATTGCTCCGACTGTGAACTCAACAATTCAATCGTGAAACTCATAGACTTGGGCCAGTTGACCCACACGAATCGACCCACAATCGAGTGTCCCTTGAATCCGCCGAGGAGATGTTCCCACACGCGAGCAAAGGCGAGTTGTGATTGCCCGACGTAAAACGCTGTGTCGTTATCTCGGAATAGGTAGAGATCGAAGTCCTTCCACTCGGGAGGACATTCTCCGATGAGCAGGAAGCGCTTTAGTGGAACTACGATGGTGTCTTGCTCATGCGGAGGTCTGTCAGCGTGGTTTTGCATCGAAACGCGCCTTAAGTCTTTTATGTCTGTGTCTAAAAACTGTTTGATAGATCAGAGCCGCCAACCCGCCGATGATCCTAATCCTTGGCGTAAACTCCACCACATCATGGATCTTGCAAGATGCGCCGTCGGGTGCGACTGTCCGTTTGTGCGCCCATAACGAATTCATCCATGAGGAGGAGCGCTCCTCGAACCCATGCGCCGACACCCTCTCCATGTAAAACGAATGGACGTCAATTGGGAATACCCAAAGCGCGAAAATCACACTGCGGAACAGCGGCGTACCCGTCTGCCATTCGGTTAATGGTCTCTGCTCCCATTGTTTTGGGCACGTCATTTTGAGAAAAGGTCCTAACTCATAATTTACGCCGCCCATCGTTAAATGTTTTTCAATGAATTCGGTTGCCGAGAGGTTGATATGACTACTTTCTTCAAATTTCAGGGGCATGGAAATTCTCGTCTAGGCAGGGACAGCGCGCGCCTTGTTGGGTAGCGGCGGTTGGCTTGAACTCAGCCACCGTGAACCTGTCGCGAATCGTCAGGCGCATCCATGCGGTCGTTTAATCCATAGTCTCGGATGACTTGCGCCACGCGCAGGCGATACTCTGCAAAAACGTACTGTCTACCCGCAGATTGGGCGCGTCGGTGCGCGTCGAGGTTTCGCCACTGCTTCACAGCCTCTTCATCCCGCCAGAAGGACAAAGACAAAATTTTACCCGGCTCAGTCAGGCTTTCGAATCGTTCAATTGATATGAAGCCGTCAATATGCTCCAAGTGGGATCTCAAATCGGCGGCGAAGTCTAGGTAAACTTGCTTTTGATCTGGATGCGGCAACACTTCAAAAATCACGGCGATCAAGAGGAACCTCCCATCAGGCTTGCAGGAATACCAAACGTGCCATCAACGACTTCCACGAAAGTCCGTTCTTCGTGAAGGATAAACCGCTTCGCCTGCGCCATTTCAAAGTTTTTACGACCTTCCTGGTCTGACTTGAGGCGCGCGCGATAGGCTTCATACGATGCCAGACTATCAAAGGCGATCAATCCCCATGCGATGTTATTTGTTCCCTCGTGAGGTAGGAAGTAGCCAACAAGATGTCCTCCACAGCGGGGAATGATGCGTCCCCAATTCTCCGCGTATTCCTTGAAAGCATCCCGCTGAAAAGGATCGATCTCGTAGCGGATGAAACAAGTGATCGTCATTGCAAAACTCCTATGTAGTGATGGTCAGTACTTCACGAAAGTTCAGGCGACAGTTCGATTGACCAAACAAATCGTGCCGACTGCCTTGACGCGGTGTAACCGCATCAAGATCCTATTTTCGTGATCTACTCATAGCAGAAACTATGGCGGTTGGGCGCCCAACGGATTGCGCCATTACGCTGGGGTGGAGACGGCAAACCGTCCAAGCAGAATCAGCCTCAAGCGGGGGATGACCGCAGAATCTTCTCCATCGCCTTCCCTTTGGCGAGTTCATCCACCAGTTTATCCAAATAACGGATTTTTTGCATCAGCGGGTCTTCGATCTCTTCGATGCGCACGCCGCACACGACGCCCGTGATGAGCGACCGATTTGGGTTCATGGCTGGCGCTTCAGCGAAGAATGTTTTTAGGTCATTTCCCTTTTTGATCTGCTGTTGCAGACCCGCCTGAGTGTAGCCAGTCAACCAACAGATGACCTGGTCAACTTCTTTCTTCGTGCGATTCTTTCGCTCCGCTTTTTGAATGTATAGCGGATATACATTCGCAAATATATATCGAAAAACCCGATCGTTAGATTTATTGTTCATGGCTTGGTTCCTCGTTAGGCGCGGACTTTACAGAAACACTATTTTTTCGCGGTTTGCCATAGGATTTGGTTGATATGCCCGTCCTGCGACTTTATATTCTTATATGACTTTTGCGCGATCTGTTCAAGGGTCGGCAATTTTACAGCACACAATCAAATTAATTGCCGCGTTGACTCGTTGGGCGCAGATGAGTTTTTCTTTGCAGGTTAACGGTTGGCGTTTAGCGAACAGATTATGGTTGAAGTGTAAATTTTTGTGAAGTATCGTCCCAAACATATATCTCATACTGTTTTTCAAGAGAGAAACATTCAAATGTTGTGACGCAATCTTCTTTATGATATGGTAATCCAATAGTTAACAAAATGTGTTTATCTTTTAACTGCACTTGTACGCCTGCCGTATCTTCGTCATGAACTATACCACTTGCTTTATATATTAATTCTGCGCCTTTTTCAACATCAAAAATCCATGCTGTTTGATGTAGAAAACCAGATCTTATAACCAATTCGGGAAATGAAGTTTGGGTGATATTTACCCATTGGAAAGAAAGGAAATTAGAGTCGCAGCCTTCAACTTTTTGCTTTGTAATAAACCTCATCTGCTCTAAAGAAGAAATGTTCCCGTCGTTGGAATTCCATGTCCAAATAACCATATCGCACTTTTCATTAACTGCAACATAATAGGATTTATCGTTTAAGTGGTAGTCGGTCATGAGTATATTTTTTGGAACCCAAATTGGGTTTTGGTCTCCTTTCAACTCAAAACAAGGGAGCGTAAGGGGTGACTCGGTAGTATCATCCTTGATGCCGAAAAAATCATTATAAGTTTCCATTTGATGTTGGGGGGATGCGTTTTCTCCTGCAAAAGAATTAATCATGAAAACCGCGCGCCCATCGCCATAACTATCTGAGGATATATTCACATTGAATCCAGGTATTTCTTTGGAATTTATCTCAGTAAATTTATCATTTTCCCAGATGTATTTTTTCGTGATATGAGGGTTGACAGTGTGTGTGGGTTGAAACACGCTGTTGTACCACAGATTTCCAGACGGGTCACAAACTTCATTTGTTGTGTAGTTGCTGCTTTGTTTATATCCCACAACATTGATTTCAATATGACTATCTATAATAGATGACGTTCCTTTTGAATATCCCCAAGATGATTGGCGTCCATCTCCTGAGCGTCCTTCATAGTAACGGGTAAATGAAATTGAGTCGCATTTTTCTTCTTTACACCTGACGATATTTCGGTCAATAGCAACAGAGAAAACACCTGTCCCGCCCCAACTTCCTAAGAAATCTACAAATATGTAGGGATGTGAAAATTTTTGCTGAACTAATGAGTCGTACCATCCACGTGATTCTAAAAAATAAATCTCTCCCCATTGGTCAGATGTATCCAATTGATAGATTGAAAAAAAAGACCATTTGGGGAGTGAAATCGAGCCTGAGATAAGTATCTCTTTTTTTCCATCTTCATTTACATCTATATCTTCTCGTTGGTAAATAACATCTCCCGCAAACTGTTCAAATGTTGGTTTGTCCCCATTGCCTACGGCGGAGATGTTGTGATTTTCATAGAAAATACGCAAAATATCATTATCTGGTACGGAACTTTCTTTGCCCTGCCTGATACATGAATTTATAAAAATAGTTACTAATATTAAAACAATGCTTGCCGTTTTGTTTTTCATGCTTTCTCAGATTCCCAATTAGCCAGCCAACTACGTCTTAATCCTACTTTTTGCCGTATAAGACGCCGTAAGGGTGGTTGTCCGTCAAAATCGTTGTATAATTACCCATGCGCGACATTATACGTCACATTTCTAAAAGGCAGTCATCTTATAACTCATGCCTCAATCCGATCAAGGACTCAACAACGCCCGCTACACCCTCATCCCGCGCACGGCGATATTGTTGCGGCGCGGAGACTCATACCTGCTCCTCAAAGGCGCGCCGACGAAACGTCTGTGGGCGAATAAGTACAACGGACTCGGCGGTCACGTGGAGAGAGGGGAGGATGTTCTCGCGTCTGCGAAGCGTGAGTTGCTTGAAGAGACCGGTCTTACGGCGGATCTATGGCTGTGCGGAACGGTCATCGTTGACGCGGGCGAAACAGGGATATGTTTATTTATGTTCACGGGGAATGTAACGGGCGGCGAATTAATCGCCTCGGAAGAAGGTTTGGCGGAGTGGGTTGAATACAAGAAGATTGGAGAATTGGACGTTGTCGAGGATTTGCCGATTCTGCTGGGGAGAATTCATGGCATGAAGCGCGGCGATCCGCCGTTCAGCGCGCGGTCGTTTTACGATGAGGCGGGGAAATTGGTTGTGAGGTTTGAGGAGTAAATCCCCTCTCCCTTTGGGAGAGGGTTAGGGTGAGGGTTTTAACTTCCCTTTTTCAGTATGATCGTAAATGTGCTGCCCCTGCCCGGCGTGCTGGTCACGGTCAACTTTCCCTGATGTTGTTCGATGACCTGTTTCGTGATGGCGAGTCCCAGCCCGATGCCGCCGAAGAGATCGTTCTCGTGTCGTTCGAGATGATAGAAGCGGTCGAAGACATTCGTCAACTTTTCTTTTTCGATCCCAATGCCGTGATCCTCCACCGAAAGCAAAATATCATCGGCGCGCGCGCTGAGGCGCACATCCACGTCTCCGCCTTTGGGGCTGAACTTGATGGCGTTGTCCACCAGAGCCGAGAGAGCGCGCTCGAGGGATTTCGAGTCGCCGAACGCGCGAGGCAGGCTGACGTTGGGAGCGAAGCGCAGGTTTACATTCCGCTCGACGGCTTTAGGCGCATATTTATCCGTCACGTTTTTTGCGACCGAGTTCAAATCCACCGCTTGAAATTCGGGGAGGACGAGGTCCATCTCTTGCAAGAACAGGATGTCGTTGACGAGGCTGACGATCTGCTGGACGTTGCGACTCACCGTTTCTATCCCAGTGGAGATCTGGTCGCCGCTCATCGCGCCTTTTTGCAACATCTGGAGATACCCGCTCGCCGCCATCAGCGGAGTCCGCAACTCGTGCGCGATGTTGGAGAGAAACTCGCGGCGGGCGAGGTCTTGCTCGGCAAGTTTTTGATACGCCTCGGCGAGTTCGCTCGCGCGCAAGCGGAGGTCGTCCACCGCCATTTGATCGTTCGAGCGTAAGCGGTTGCTGATCTCGCTGACCATCGCCATGGCGATACTGCTGGAGGAATGAAGCACGCGGTCGAAACCGGGCTTGTCGAGTTCGAGCGCGGTGAGCGCGGTCTTTGCGGTGACGGTCGCGGCGCGCGGCGCGTTGTGGATGAGCGCCATCTCGCCGAAGAAATCGCCGGGTCCTAGAGTTTTGAGCAGGCGCGTTTCGGAGTTGTTGATGACCTTGGTCACTTCGGCGTCGCCTTCGAGGATCATGTAGAAGCGGGCTTCCACCGCG
Source organism: Candidatus Defluviilinea gracilis (assembly GCF_057138825.1). Lineage (NCBI taxonomy): Bacteria > Bacillati > Chloroflexota > Anaerolineae > Anaerolineales > Candidatus Villigracilaceae > Candidatus Defluviilinea > Candidatus Defluviilinea gracilis. The sequence continues at coordinate 21,223 of NZ_DBNHEF010000079.1, read as the reverse complement.
TTCTCGCGGCACAACACCGCGCCGGGCGCGTACGCGTGTACCTGGCTGTTCTTGATCAATTCCTCGATCTCGTCCGGTTTGATGCCGGGGAAGGCTCGCGGGATGATCTTCGACGGGGCGCGGAGGTTCGTCATGGTGCGATTATTTTAGCATGGCGGGAGATTCGAATCGAAGCCCCATTTGAACTAAAAGGAAATTGCAAGGATGAATCTCGTAGCGCGAAATGCCATTTCGCCTTTGATACCTTATACAACCCCTTTGGACGCAGACCCTTGCACCGCCCGCAAGGGCAGGTGAAAACGCTGACCCCGCTGATTCAAAGACAAGACTTACGCAGTTGGCGGACAGTTGCACTGCCGCCGCCGCAGTGCAACTACGGCACAACAGGTTCAACTGCGTAAGTCCTAAAAGAAAGAAAATCTGCGTATTCAGCGTGAATCAGCGTCCCGATTTTTCGGGAACCATGGAAAGAACGCGCTGGTCTTTCGCATGTACTCCTCGTAACCGGGCTTGCTTTGCATCGTCCGTTCGAGCATTGCCACGCCGGAGACGCGGAGCAAAAGCCACGTCATCAAGATGGGGGAGAGGATCGTCCACCACGCGCCAACCGCGAGGGCGATGATGAAGATTCCCCACCATACGATTGTTTCACCAAAATAGTTCGGGTGACGTGAGAACTTCCACAAACCCGACGTAAGCAATTTCCCCTTGTTTTTTGGATTACGCTTGAACAAAGTCAACTGCAAGTCCGCGATGGATTCAAAGAGCAAACCGAATCCCCAGATCAACGCGCCGAGCAAATCCATTGGCGTGAGGATGACAGGGTATCCAAACGATTGCGCGGCAAGGATAGGCGCGCTGATGAGCCACATCAAGAATCCCTGTAGGAGAAATACTTTGAAGAATGAAATCCACCACCAGCGCGGACCGTTCTCTTCGCGCCATTTGGCATAGCGGAAATCTTCGGGCTTGTTCCAATTGCGGAGTCCGATGTGAAGCGCGAGGCGCAGTCCCCAGAGCGTGACCATTACGCACATCCATTGTTTGCGCGGGATGTAGCCGTATCCGTATGAAAATCCCAGCCACGCAACGACGATAAAGCCAATGCCCCAGAAAATATCCACGATGCTGGAGTTCTTCAGCGCGAGACTCAATAGCCAGAGCAGGGTCATCAGGCAGAGAATGACGAGCCCACTGTTGAGGAAAAGTATCGTGAATGGCATAGTAATTTTGAAATTAATTTCGGGGGCTGGACAGATTACTTTTCCAAATTAATCCAACAACAAAACCTTCCTCGCTGAGCGGAGCGTCCTTCGACTGCGTTCGTCGCAACGAACGCTCCTCACTCCGCTCAGGACGAAACATGATTTGGGATGAGCGTAGACGAAGCGCAGGCTGGAAGACGCGATGGGATTGCTAGATTTAATTGTAAAAATGCAAAATCTCGCGTTACGAATGTCGTTGATAAAACACCAGCAATGTCGTTCCGTATTTCCGCTCATCGAACTTTTCAAGATTCTTCAACTCGACCGTGTTGAACTTGAATTCGCGCGGCGCGATCTGCACAATGACCCAGCCGTCATCCGTGAGCCATTCGAGATTATCGTCCACGAGTTCCAGCGCTTTCACCCACATATCCTTGTACTGCGGGGGAGCGATGTAGATGTATTCAAACTTTTTATCGGCTGGCGATGCGAGATACGCGAACGCATCTGCCCGGCGGATTTCTGACTGCGCCGTGAATCCGCAATGCTCCACGTTGGATTTGATCGTCTCGACGGGTTCGCGATTCGAATCCGTAAAGCGGACGGATGCCGCGCCTCGGCTCAACGCTTCGATGCCGACTGCCCCGGTGCCTGCGAACAGGTCCCACCAGTTGGAGTCGATCACGTCGCTGGCGATGATGTTGAACAACGCCTCCTTGACACGGTCGGTGATGGGGCGCGTCGTATCGCCCGTCACCGATTTCAATTTACGACCTCTTGCTTTGCCAGAAATGACTCGTAGACTCATGGAATTTGTTTGACCTCGCAGAATATCGCATCTCCCCGGCGGATTTGGATCACCGGCGGCGCGTCTCTGAAAATGGAGCGGTCATTATTTGTGCGTGTGTTGACCAGAACATAGTCGCCTGATTTCACTTCGCTCATTTCGTTCCGTAGATCGCGGACGATGGTGTTGCTCCCGGAATAATAGTCGGCAATGTATGCTTCACGCAGGACAAAGACATTCGCTGGTTGACTCAAACTCGCGTCCAATTTTTGCATCGCTTCTTTATAACAAGTAAGCCAGTATTCCGTTTCGTATTTGCGAAAGACTCCGCTCGTGCCGCCGACAAACGAATTGTAATACGCGTATTCGTAGGGATGGAGCTGGACGATCCCGTTGATGCCCGGCAAAAGGATCAGTAAAACAAGTCCAGCGCGTAGCCAAACTGGTTGAGTTGCTCGAATTGAGATTTGCTCAAATACAATTGTGATTTGCTCAAATACAAATTCAAATACGAAACCAGCAAAGATAAACACCGGCGGCAGGATAAAAAGGAAATGACGCAAGCCATCGTACACGGCTGGTCGAAGGATGAGGACGTAAGCGACGAGAAGGATGAACCAAGCGAGGGTCAAAGCCAGAGATGCAAATTCTTTTGAATTCGTTTTGAATTTCCAAAAACCGATCAGAACTCCAACCGCGAATAAAATCCATGTCGGTTCGGTGAGCGTTGACCACAGCATGAAGGGGAGGTAGCGGCGCGGCATGTCGTTGGCGCGGAATATCTCGCCGTTGAATAACACAGCCAATTGCGTCGGGTTATCGGACATGAACTTGAGCGTTCCGAAGAGTCCTGCAATTGGATTTTCCCAAAGATAGGGCCAGGTGAGGAGCATCACCGCGATGGCAACTACAACATAAATCATAAATGGTCGAAAATATTTTTTCGGTGAAGCCGAGTCCGCTTGAGCGGACTTGGTAGGAATAGTCGCGGATTTCAATCCGCGGCGGGCAAAGATGATGAAGATGGCATAACCAAGCACAATCATTCCAGCCAGAGGTCCCAGCACGCGGATGGATGTTGCGATGCCTAAACAAAACGATGCGGCGAGAACTTTCCACCAACTATTTTTTGCGCCTGTTGTAATTTCGTCCACCACCTCGAAGCCGAGACAGACTGACGCGAGAAAGAAAACTAAAAAGGGAGGGTCTTTCGGGTTGATGAAGGCATGTCCCCACAATAAAGGTTGATAGGAAAAAAACGCAGTCGTTGCGAGCGCGGCGGACGGTTTCATCCAGCGCGTGGACAGCCGATAGAGGAAATAAACTCCAAGTTGGAAAAAGACGAAATTGACGAGGTGCCAGGCTGAGGCGCGGTCAGAACCGAGGTCTTCCAATCCGTAGGCAAAATTGCGCGCAAGAAAAAGGTAGGCGGGTCCGCGCGTCTTGTGATCCTCCGCGCTGGGCCCGTATGAATTTTCGAGATCGAAATGTCCGCTGAACCATTCATGCGGCGAATAGGCATATCCGAGCGCGTCGGCATAATCGTAAAAGAGCGGCTCGTCCCATGAAAGCCCGTAGTCGCGGAAAACAAAAACGCCGACCAATAGATTGACGGCGAGCAAGATGTAAATCGGTTTTTGGATGATTCGCCCAAAAAGGGATTTCATAACAACGTGTTGCCGGCGGCGTCAAAAGCCTTGATCTCCGCTTTGACCGCTGGGCTGTTCGGGTACTCGCTTTCGAGCAGACCCCAGATCATCGAGTCGCTCCACTCATCGAGAAACGGCGTTTTTGCGCGGAGCGTGCCTTCGTGCGTGAAGCCGAGTTTGCGCGGCACAGCGGCAGAGGCTGTGTTGCGAGGGTCGCAATGAATTTCAATTCGGTGAATGTGGATAATTTCAAAAGCGACTTTGATTAACGCGGCGGTGGATTCGGTCACGAGTCCTTGTTTGACAAAATCTTTGTGAATCCAATACCCGATCTCAAGTTCTTTTTCGCCGAGCCGCGTGTGGAATCCTGTTCCGCCGAGCAACCGCGTTTCTTCGCGGTTGAAAATCCCATAAGTGAAATCTTGTCCCAGATCGAATTTGCCGCGAAATTCCAAAACACGCTTTGCCTTGTATTCAAACGGCTCAGGTTCATTGTGCGCCCACGGCATCCATGGCTTGAGATGCTCCACGCTTTCGCGCACCGAGTCCTCGAGCAACGTCGCGTCCGTCGGCTGATAGCATCGCACCACAAGCCGCGCGGTTTCGATTCGATACGCTGGGTTGGCAACTTTTGAATCGCTCATTTTCTTTTACCAGACTTTTTCTTCGTAGGTTTTTTGCCAAACCCGTTCAGCAACGCGTTCATCTCTTTTTCCTCGCCCGCCTGCCCTTTGAAATAATCGTTCATGAACACAGACCGCCGCAAACGCAACGCCATCGGCGCGACAATTTTCAGATCCTCATTCGTCACTTCATTGCGTCCATCCGCCGCCGCATACGCGCGCGCCGACTCAAACCACGTGATCTCAGCGCGCAGTGAATCGATTCCCATTTTTTGGACGAGCGCGATGGCGGGATTCGCAATCGAATCGGGGATGGTGACTCTCTTCATCTGCTCGCGCGCGCTGCGGATTTCTCCAGCCGCCGCTTCCATCTCCGGGGCAAACTGGTTCACCAAGTGACGCGGATTCGCCAGGTACGCATGGACTCGGCGGTACGCCTCCAGCCTCAGCGACGCATCGTCCAAGCCGCGGACGATAACCCGGAGTCCGAAGCGATCCAAAATTTGCGGGCGGAGTCTGCCCTCTTCGGGATTCATCGAGCCGATCAACACGAAGCGCGAGCGATACGTCGCCGCGACGGGTCCGCGCCGAACGGTGTACGATCCCTGCGCGGCGGCGTCGAGGATCGAATCAACGACATCGTCTGCGAGCAGGTTGATCTCGTCAATGTACAACAAGTTGCGATCTGCTTGTGCAAGTATTCCCCGACGAATTCGCATCCGTTCGTGGATGGCGGCTCGTTCGTCAATGCCGCCGACCACATCTTCAAGCCGCGCGTTCAACGGCAGTTCGATCAAGCGGACTTTGTCCGGCGCGGTGAGCGGTTTGCCCTCGGCGAATTTCTTCGCGCAGTCCGGGCAAACGGCATCCACTCCGCCCGCTTCAATGTCTTCAGGCAGACAACCGTACGGGCATGTGCTTCGCTCGACCATTGGGAGCAAATCCAAAAGACTTCGTACAGCCGTCGTCTTCGCCGTGCCGCGCGGACCGACCAGTAAAATCCCGCCCACATTCGGGTTGATCAACGCGAGCAACAGCGCGAGTTTCATTTCCTGTTGCCCGACGATGGCGAGGAACGGGAAGGGAAGCGCTTCGGTCACGCGCCCATCTTCCGAGGTGAGCGGCGGGAGATTTTTCCCGGAAACAAAATCCACCAGTTCGCGCAGACTTTTGAACGAGTGCGCGACCGGTTCTTTTTCTTCCGATTCGGGTTGGGTGAGTTCGGGTTCGGTCATTGCGATTCTCGCAGTTTCTTTTCAGTCAAACGTCGCGCCTGTCTTTCTTTTGCCTGCAACAGTTTTTGGGTTTCTTCCTCATTTTCAGCCGTCAATTGCGGAATTTCCAGCGGCTTGCCGCTATCGTCAAGCGCGACATAGACGAGGTAGGCAGTGTTGGTGTGCGAGCGTTCGCGGGTTAGCGGGTTTTCGGCAAGCACATCCACTTTCGCTTCCATGGACGTTCTGCCGGTGTATGTGACTTCCGCGTTCAGGGTAACGAGGTCGCCGATCTTGATCGGCTCGCGGAAGGTCATCGAATCGATGGCGACGGTCACGACTTTGCATTGGGCGTGGCGCATACAAGCGAGCGCGCCCGCCTCGTCCGCGAGTTTCATGATCCAGCCGCCGTGCACGTTGCCCAGCAGGTTGGCATGTTCGAGGTGCATGAGTTGAGACAGGGTGACGCGCGATGCGCTGATGGGTTTGGGCGTTTGGATGGTTGTCATAGTTGTAAGAAAGTTTACCATGCGACAGGACGAATGTGGGATGTGAACAAGGCTAGCGCGCGTAACCTTTCTGATGTTTCTCCGACATGGAGTAGATGCGGCTGCATTTTGTCCATCAACATTCTAGCGTCACAGTTAACCCTGCTAACAATATGCCAAACTCATTGTCTCTTGAAACTCACACACAGGAACTATTGGTCCATGAATTAATTGCCTATCAGGCGGAAAGATCGCCGCAAAAACCCGCTATCCAGTTTGGCGGCGAGTGTGTCACCTACGCGGAGTTGATCGGGCGCGCCAACCAATTGGCGCGGTATTTGCGCGGCGAGGGAGTTGTGGCTGGCGCGCGGATCGCCATCTCGCTGAATCGCTCCATCGAGATGGTAACAGGCATTTTAGGATGTCTCATCGCTGGAGCGGCGTATATCCCGATCGACCCGGCATATCCTCGGGAGCGTGTGGCGGAAATCCTTGCAAATTCCAATTCCCTATTTTGCATTACTCAAACCGGTCTGTTTCGATCTTCGCCGAAATCCGCTGTGAAAGTTATTTTGTTAGACGCCGTGTCAAAGAGCATCCAGCGCCTCCCTTCGGATGGTTTGGAAAATATGTCCGCCGAGAAAGACCTGGCTTATATTATTTATACTTCGGGCTCGACCGGGGCGCCGAAAGGCGTGATGGTATCTCATGACAGCCTTCGAAATTTTGTCAGGGTCTCTCAATCCGGGCTGGATGTCGCTTCGGATGATGTGTATCTTCAGAGCGCGTCCATTTCTTACGCGTTGGCTGTGCGTCAAATTATGGTGCCGTTATCGCGTGGCGCCACGCTGGTCGTCGCCTCCGACGAACAAATGCGCGACCCTCTGAGATTATTCGAGGAAATCAAGAGAACTCGCGTCACTTTGATGGATGTAGTGCCCTCATTTTGGCGGATGATCAATAAACGGTTGCAGGATTTGCCAGAGGCTTGCCGCAGCGATTTGTTGCAAAACCATCTGCGCAGGATCGTATGCGTGGGGGAGGCTTTGCGCATGGAAACTCCGCGAGATTGGAGGGCGCTAGCGGGCAACAAGGTAGAGCTTGTCAATATTTTTGGGCAAACGGAAACGACAGGCGTGGTTGCCACTTATCCAATCCCGGCCGCCGGTGATGATGGGCTTGCTTGCGCTGTGCCAATTGGACAGGCGATTGCTCAGACGCGCCTATACATCCTGAATGACCACATGGAGTCGGTCTTGCCGGGGCAAAGCGGAGAATTATTCATCAGCAACCCATGTCTGGCAGATGGTTATATACATTTGCCTGAACTCACGGCAAAGAAATTCATTAGCAACCCCTTTGACGATGGGATCAATTGCCGTCTCTACCGGACAGGGGACGTTGTGCGACAACGTGAAGATGGAAATATCGAGTTCGTGGGCCGCAGTGACTCCCAGATAAAGATCCGCGGTCAGCGACTCGAACTGGGCGAGGTGGAATCGGTTCTACGAAGTTGCCCCGAGGTGGAGGATTGCGCGATCCTTGTGTTAAAAGATCAAGCCGACGAGAATTATCTGGCGGCATATATTGTTCCCGCGCATGAAAATGTTGCCCTGGCAGAGATCCGCGCGTATTGTCGGCGAAAAATGCCCGACTTCATGATCCCCTCTCGATTTGTTACGCTACAAACGATGCCTCTCTCGACCAACGGGAAGCTGGATCGTCGGGCGCTTGCTCAGATTCGGGGCGCGAAATCCCTGGCGTCCACCATTGAGCCGCCGGGAAATAGTGTTGAGAGCCGGCTCATGGTCATCTGGCGCGAGTTGTTACAGCAGTCTGAATTTGGAATCCATGATGATTTCTTTGATCTTGGCGGACATTCTTTCATGGCAGTGAGGTTGATTTCCCGGATTGAGCGCGAATTTGGAATTCACCTTTCCGTAGGGGCTATTTTGAATGCTCCCACAATTTCCAGCCAGGCGGCGTTGCTGGAACATGCCAACACGGGTCTGTATCAAGAGCAGATTCTGGTTCCCATTAATCCCAGGGGGAACAAGCCCATCTTGTTCGGTGTCCATGGACATGAAGGAGGGGTGCTGTACTTCCGCTTCATCGCAAGACAGTTACCTGCCGATCAGCCCTTCTATGCTCTTCAAGCGCAAGGCGTGGACGGCGTAACTCCAGCCCTTCCGCGCATCGAGGATATGGCTCTGCTCTATCTTCAAGAAATTAAGAAACTTCAACCTCATGGACCGTATTATCTTTGTGGGTTTTCATTGGGAGGGGAGATCGCCTACGAGATGGCACAGCAACTCCTGAAGCAAGGCGAGCAGGTTAAGTTGTTATTGATGCTTGACACACGAAACCCGGAGCGGTTGGCGCGAACCCAGGTGTTTGCGGAGAATCAGCCTTTTCTCGATGGAACGGTTCGAACCATGCAGTGGCATCTCCGCCGCCTGTCACAGGCAGGTTTCAAGGGAAAAGTTGGGTATGTTGGGATGCTTATCCAGACAAAGATCTTGCGTATCGCGCTTTTCGGTCTGGTTGCCCTTGCATTTGCGATGAAGTGGCGTCTTTCAGATCGTCTGTTGCTTGCCTACTTGCGCACAACGCATAGTAAAGCATTGCATGAATATTTCCCCCAGCCCTACGCGGGCAAAGTGACATTGTTCCGATCGAGCCAGACCGAAGAGCAAAGTTGCGATCAAGTTCCCTGGAGTTGGGAGGCTCTTGCCCTGGGCGGTTTTGAGAAACATCGCTTTATTGCATCGCATAACATAATCGCCGAAGAGTATGCTCCTGAGGTGGCGCGGAAAATCAAGGAATGCCTTGAGCGCGCCAGCGAGGATTGAACATTAGACTTTTCTCTACCGCACATTTCTGCCACTAAGTTCTTAACTTGGCGCTCTTCGCGGTAAAAAGGGAGGTGTACGGTGGAGAGAATTATTTTGGAGAGAGGGCAACGTATCGTCAACCTTCAATCCATATCCTGTCGCAGGTCGCCGCTATCCAGAGTGTGGAGTAGTTCGGGGCTCTCGGCGAGAACATCGATGATGCCGTAGGATAGTTCCTGCATCATCGGCGCGAGAGGCACCTGCGCGGGCGGGGAAATGCGTTTTGGGGTTGGAGGACAAGCCATATGCGGCTTGTCTGAGTCTTCAGCCCGCTTGCGAATGATGCGCGGGTCGTTGGTCAAAGAACCGACGTAGTACCCCATCACAGAATACACTTCGCGCTGGGGGGTGACCCATCCGATATATTCGCCGGAACGGTTGAAAATATAAGGGTATACGAGGAAAGCGTCCGCTTCGCCTTGCGAGTTATAGATGGGGATAATACGGGTATGGGCTTGGGTTGCCATGCTTATTCCACATCATTATACGTCCAGTAGCGGTTCACGAAATAATTCCAAAGCATTACAATTCCGATAGCGATGGCGAGGGTGGCGTTTTTTGCCAGCGTTTCCGGCGTGAACGCGGAGAGTATGCTGAGGGAGGCGAAAAGCCCTTCCATGGGCGGCTCAACATAATGGAGGATGGGAACGCGAATGGCGATCCCCGCCGCGTTGACCACGAAGAACATCCCTAGTTGTTGCAGGATGTGGCGCGAGCGCGATTCTGGGTACGTCCAGTAGCGGTTGCCGGTAAAGTTGTTGGCAACCGCGCAAACGAACGAAATTGTCCCCGCGTAGACGAGCCGCATGGCGAATAGGCGGGTGAGCAGGTTCATCACGCCAAAATCGACCAGCGAGCCAATGGCGCCTACAGTGGCAAATTTCAGGAAGCGGATGCGTTCGATCTTGTTGGTTTGGGCGGTCATAGCCCCAGTTTGGATTTGAAATAGGGAATGGTTTTGGCGATCCCTTCCTCGAGGGAGACTTTCGGCTCCCACTGGAGGATGGCGCGGGCGCGGGTGATATCGGGGCGGCGCTGTTGCGGGTCTCGCACACTGCGCGCGTCTTTGACGTAGGTGATGCCCGCCTGGTTACCGGTGATCTTGTTGATGGCTTCGGCGAATTCGAGCAGGCTGATCTCGCGCTGGTTGCCGATGTTGACCGGCAAATGTTCGTCGGAATAAAGCAACCGCACGATACCGTCCACCAGGTCGTCCACGTAGCAGAACGAGCGGGTTTGTTTTCCCTCGCCGTACACGGTGAGCGGTTGCTCGAGCAATGCCTGTTTCAGCAGGTTCGGCAAGGCGCGCCCGTCCTCAAGGTCCATGCGCGGACCGTAGGTGTTGAAGATGCGCACGATGCGCGTGTCTACGCCGTGATAGCGGTGATATGCCATGGTGATCGATTCGGCGAACCGTTTCGCCTCATCGTACACGGCGCGCGGACCGGCGGGATCGACGTTGCCGGTGTAATCCTCCGTTTGCGGGTGAACCAGCGGATCGCCGTAAATCTCACTTGTGGATGCCAGCAGGAATCTCGCTTTGTTGGCTTTTGCCACGCCCAGGCAGTTGTGTGTGCCGAGCGCGCCGGCTTTCATGGTCTGGATCGGGAGGTTGAAGTAGCCCGATGGCGATTGAGGGTTGGGGCTGGCTGGCGAAGCGAAGTGCATCACCGCGTCCACTTTGCCGGGGATGAAGATGTAATTCGATACATCGTGTTTGTAGAACGAAAATTTTTCATTCCCCATCAAGTGGGCGAGGTTGCCCGGGTTGCCGGTGATGAAGTTGTCCAGCCCGACGATCTCGTGACCGTCGGCGAGCAACCGGTCGCTTAAGTGTGAGCCGAGGAATCCCGCGGCTCCGGTGATCAAAATGCGCATGTGTTATCTCCAATCGATTTTTGTGACCAGCCCATCGCCCGTCACTTGAAATGCCTGACCGTTGCCGGTATCCACCAGCCAAAGATTCCCCTGGTAAACGACCGCCAGGAAGTAGCCAGATTGCCCGTCGATTTGACGCGGCGCCCAGGCGGGGATTTGCGGCTCGAGACCCGGCGCGTCATTCGCAGGGAAAACTGTTCGCCGGTTGGAGCCATCGCGGTCCATGACGACGACCCGGTAGCGGCTGGTTTCGCTCTGTTCGTGAAAGATGGCTTGCAGGTACGCCACTTGATACTGTCGTTCGCGCGAACTGGCTTGGGTCGGCGACGCGTTTGGGTAGGCGAACATGCCGGTCTGCGAGGCGATGTCGACAGTGGCGTCGTTTTCAAATGAGGTGGCGCGGATGTCAAAGAACGGCGAATCTTCAGCGTTCACTAGACTGGGCGGGGGCGCATGAGTTACATAATAGAGGGTATTTCCGTCGGCGCCCCACGAGATGGACGGAAGCCACGCCCAGTCGCTGTGAGTGTTGAGGGGGACGATGTCGATGAGTGGTTTGATGTATTTGCCGTCCAAATCGACCGTGCCGATGCCGTCCGGGCGGGCGTATGCCAGTTTCCCGTTTGAGGAGAAGGCGAACGTCATGCCCCACCAGCCGTAGACGCCGCCGGCGTTCGCGTCCAGTATTTTTTTCTTTTCGCCGGTCGAGATGCTGTATCGCCAGAGGTCGTTGTTTGCCTGCCAGCCGGGCGCGGTGGCGCGCGGTTCCACTGTGGTGTAGGCGACGGAGCTTGTGCCGGGAATCCAATCGGCGAAGTGGACTACATTCGATACGCTGGTGGGGAAGGGTTTACTGCCAGGGTTGGTGCGAACCGCCCACAAGACGTTGATCTCTTTGCCGGCGGGCTTGGTAGATTTGCGGGTGTAGATGAGGTAATCGCCGCGCGGCGAGATGCGGAAGATGCGCCCGTCGAGGTCGCCGGTGGTGACGAGTGGAAAACGATTTGCGGTGGAGGTGTCGATGACCCATGCGTTGCCGCCCGCGATGTAGGCAAGTTTGCCGGGGATGGGCAGGGGCGCGAAGGACGTCTGCGCGCCGATCATCACGATCTCCGGTATCGCCTCCACGAGAATTACGGATTTGACGATGGATTTGCTGATTTCCACGCCGTCTTCCAGCACGCGGCGGTAGGTTACTTCTTGCGAGCCGTTTGCGCCGGCTTGCACGAGGCGCGTTTCGCCTTCGGGCAATGATTCGTTTCGCACAATTTGTTTGTCAAAGGGGATGACTTGTTCTTCGGTTTCGAAGATTTCGCGCACGCGAATGATGACGACCGAATCTCCATCGTTGAGCACCGTGTAGACCGGCGGATCGGCGCGATCCAAATTTCCGAATGCGATACCGGCGATTTGCAATGCCTGTTGCACGGTGCTCCCGGCGGGAATGGTGGAGGTTTGCGTCGCGCCATCGACAGTGACGGAGATGGTCGCCTCTGGGCTGGCGAACTGCGGGGAGCGGCATCCGTTTAGGAGGAGGCTAAGGTTGAGGAGCAGGAGCAGGCTTCCCCTGAGTCGACGCGCTGGTTTCGTCGAAGCGTTTCGCGTGAAAAAGATTCGGCGCATTTTATCCGGTGTATAATCCGTGCGCTATCGGATTCGACCGACGATGGTCATGAGTCCGTCGGCAATGGCGATGGTTTCGATGCGAAGCCCGGTGGCAACGGGACCGAACGAGCCGGTGTACGCCTCTTCGATGATGGCGGTGATGGTTTCGTTGATGCCCTCCGGCGCGGGGAACGGACCGAAGTCGGCTGAGGCGATCTCGATGGTTGGTTTACCTTCCGCGTCGACGCCGACATTGACGATGATGCCGATGTTGGCGGCGAACACGCCTTGCTGGGTCTTGCCGTAAATTTTCATTTGCCCGTCGCGCAAATACACTTGCGGGTCGGTGATGAGCGGCGTGGAATTCTCTTGTTGCAGGCTCGGGTCGTTTTGCAGGCGCAAGGCAAGATAGGATGTGATCTGCGGCTCGGTGATGGTGATGGTTACCACGCCGCTGACTAAACCATCTTCGATGGATTTTTGGATGCCGTCTTGCAGGCTTTGCGCGGCTTCGGTCGACACTGGGATGGGCGCGAGGTCTGAGTAGTCGGGTCCGCCGGCGTACAGCGTGCAGGCGAGCGATGCGAGGATGAGCGCGATGAAAAAGATGCTGGGTTTGGTTCGTTTCATTCCTGGGTGTTCCGTACGGTGTAGTTCGTATTTCGTAAGTGGTCGGCGTGGTCTCGATGCGCCCTCAATAAACATTTGGGCGACTCGACCATCGTAAATCGTACATCGAAGGGTATTATAGCATGAGCGATTCTGAGGCTTCTACGGCGCAAAATTCCGAAACTGAATTGTCACTTTCAGCAAAACTGGAAGCAATGTTGTTTGTATCAGGCGAGCCTGTGGCGACCGCGCAGTTAGCGGCCGCGCTGGACGTTGCCCCTTCGGTCATCGAACGCGGGCTGAATGAGTTGGATGCGGCGCTCGCTAGTCGCGGTTTGCGCCTTCAGCGGAACGCCGGGCGAGCGCAGTTAACGACCGCGCCGCAACTCGCCGAACTTGTGGAGCATTTCCTTGGGCTTGAAGCCACGTCTCATCTTAGCCGCGCCGCGCTGGAAACGTTGGCGATCATCGCCTATCAGCAACCGGTCACGCGCCCGCAAATTGATTCGATTCGCGGCGTGAATAGCGACAGTATGATGAAGAGTCTCCTGCACAAGAATTTGATCCTCGAATCGGGTCGCGCCGATGGACCGGGTCGCCCGATCTTGTATTCCACCACGCCTGAATTTTTGCAACACTTTGGGTTGAACTCGATCCTCGAAATGCCATCGCTGGCAAAGCCTGAGGATGAGGAGTCGAAACAGGATGAGTTGTTGAAAGGGTAGGCGCATTTGAGCGCGGATACCTGCCCTTGCTTGCGCCATTGAAAACGCTGATTACGCGGAGTGTACAATCTACGTAATCAGCGTTCTGTTTTATTTCCGATCGATGCCGGCGGGTTACCTCAAATAACTTCCCGCGCTGACGAAAATATCTTTCAAGAATTTCACTTCCTCAATATCGTCCACGTACACGCCGTTGCGCGAGCGCGAGGAGTGGATCATCTTCCAGCCGCCGAGACTCATGCCGACGTGGGTGATACGTTTGTCGTCGTCTTCGCTGAAGAAGATCAGGTCGCCGATCTCGAACGGAGGCTCAACGGGTTTCGCGGCGTCGCATTGCATGTCGGCGTCGCGCGGAATTTCGATTCCCACCCAGCGGTGAAGCAGTTGCGCGAAGCCCGAACAGTCAATGCCGTTGCCACTGCTTCCGCCCCAGAGATACGGCACGCCGATCATCCGTTGTGAATCGGATTCAAGCATCGTGCGTTTTTCTTCAACATCTTGCGGGATGTCGGTGAGCGCGCGCAGATGACGCGACTCGACCCAGCCGACTCGGTTCGCGCGGACTTTTGACCACCCATCCTGCGTCTCTTCGACGGGGAGGCTGGTTCCGCTTACGAGACGAGTTATCACCACGCTGACGGGATTCGGCTCGGCGCGGAGTTCGATCACTGGCGCAATCACGAGGTGCGTGGATGTGGGGGCGAGTCCTTCACTGAGATAGGGACGATATGCCCAGCCCAAATATCCATCCGTTTGGCGGACGAAGACCCACTTGCCTTGTTCTTCCAATACTTCGAGTTCTGTGCCGAAGGTCAACTCGCTGAGGAGTGGAACGCGAAACGTGGGCTTTTCATGCAAGCCTGTGAGATTCGTGGCGACATGGACGCGCTCGTTCGCGTCGGTGTGGAGAGCGTTGACGGAAGCCGTATCAAGTTTCAATTGAGGAAAGAGGCGGGGCAGTTCATCCAATTGAGATTTATGGAGGACGCGTCCGCTGAGGGTGAGAGAGTCGCTTGTCTGCGAAGCGATCTTCACATCGAAGACGGTGGTGCGTTTGTCGAGCGTTTTGGCGAAGTCATCGAGGATGGTTTGCATGGAACGATTCTCTTTTGAATGATATAGTTTGCGCGATCTGGCGTTAGAGAACGCCAAGTACACAACGATGGAACGATTCTACCATCTGTGTTAATATGCGCCCCTATTTGGGAGATTGAGCAATGAAACTTTCTTGGGAACCGATCACACTGAATCTGCGGACGACTTTCCGCGTGGCGCATGGGGCGAGCGACCAGCGTCATAATGTGTTGGTGTTTCTCGATGACGGGGTGGGCGAAGCGGCGGCGGTGCCGTATTATGGCGAGACGCAAGAGGGGATCATCGAGTATTTGAAATCTGTGCCAGACTTGGGCGACGATCTTTTTGACATGGACAATGTTTTGGCGCGGCGACCTGCTGGCTCGCGCGCGGCGCGGTCTGCGATTGACGAGGCGTTGCACGATCTGTGGGGAAAAAAGTTGGGACAGCCGTTGTATAAATTGTTCGGGTTGAACCCGAAGAAGATTCCTTTGACTTCGTTCACGATTGGAATGGATGAGCCGCATGTGATGGCGGAACAGGCGAAAGCATCGGGTCATCCGATCCTGAAGATCAAGTTGGGAGGGGAGGAGGATGAGGCGCGAGTCAAAGCCATTCGCGGCGCGACCAACTCCAAATTGCGAGTCGACGCGAACGCGGGGTGGAGTCGTGAACAGGCGCTGAGACTCATCCCGCGTTTGGCGGAATACGATCTGGAGTTCATCGAACAGCCGCTGGCTGTGGATGATGTGGATGGATATTTTTGGTTGAAGGATGAGTTACGCGCTCAGCGAATTGACATTCCCATCTTTGCGGATGAGACGGCGAAGAATTCGCGCGATGTCGCCAAGTTGGCGGGCGCGATTGACGGCGTGGTGGTGAAGACAATGAAGAGCGAGGGAATCCGCGAGGCGTTGCGGATGATCCATGCGGCGCGGGCGCACGATATGCGGATCATGTTGAGTTGCATGGTCGAGTCGTCGGTGGGAGTCACTGCCGCGGCGCATCTCGCTCCGCTGTGCGATTATGCCGACCTGGATGGTCCGCTGTTGATCAAGAACGATCCCTATCGCGGGGTGACGTATGATGGGGCGAAGATGTTTTTGCCCGATGGCGCGGGGATCGGGGTGGAGAGAATTTAATTTATTGCTTCATTTTGCGCAAGACAAAGACCCCGAAGGGGTCATATGATTATAGAATCGATTTATCACGAGGGGGACAACCCCGAAGGGGTGTCAGAGATGGTAAAGATATGTCATCCCTTCGGGATTTGAAATCGATCATCACAATTTTCTATAACCCTACCATCCCTTCGGGATTGACAGGAGTGTAGGTTTAGTTGTTCAAACCGCTCTTTTTTCGACCACAACAGTCGCTTCACCCAATAGCGCGGCAATTGCGCCGATGGCGGCGAGTTGCGGCGCTATCAACGCGCCGACGACGCCAAACGTGAGGGGAATCTCAAAGATAACTTTACCTTCCTTGTCCTTGATGATCACGCGGCGGATGTTGCCCTCGTTGATGAGGTTCTTGATCTTGCGAAGCAGTTCTTCGCCGTCCACGCGGAATTCTTCGGTGCGAAATTTTTCTTCGGACATGTTGACTCCTCTACTTGTTGCGTCAGCAGTTGCACTGCTGACGCTTTATCCGTCACCAAAGTTCATCCGCAGTTGTGCTGTGGATGAACCTTCGGCAGTACAACTGCCGAAAGAACGGGATGAAACTGACGCCTTACCCTGTCACCAAAATATCTATCGGGGGATATGTTTCCTCGCCAAGAATATACGCGCGAGCGCTGGAATAAAGCCATTGTTCTGGCGACTGAACTAAACCTGCTCGTACAGGGTTCATGTGGATGTAATCCATTTTCTGGCGGGCAAACTTTTCGGTGAAAATTGCTTCTGGGTGAGACCCCTCCTGCCAAACCTGATACTTCGACACATCTTGCGCGCGGTTTTTGATTCGAGCATTCTCAAAAACGTTCAAAAAATCTGTTGCACTTTGTCTTTCCGCTTCTTGTGATATTTTTCTGGATGTATGGCGTTTAAAGTCTCTCGTAACATCGGAAAGATTAATCCCGATTTTGGGCCATAGTATTGCGTGAAGGTGCGATGACATGATTACAAAAGCATTGAGTTGGGTTTTCTTTTCTGTCCGCAAATAATTCAGCGAATCTAAAATAATTTGGCGGTAGGATTCTTTGTCGAATAGATACAGCCAATCAACCAGCGTCCATGTGACGAAATAGGCATAATGGGTATCAGAGAATACGCGATACGCTCTCGACATGTTTACTCCTCCATGCGGCAGTGCAACTGCCGCATGATCTGTGCAACTACCACGCGATTTAATCAATTGATCATCCAGCAGTTGTACTGCTGGATGGAGTTGCATAGTAGCCCAATATTCGTACAAGCACAATCAATCGGCAGTGCAACTGCCGATTGATCTATTTATCTATTCAAACCATTTTTCATCGAGCGGCGTCCACTCATCGGATTGATCGGCGCGGTCTGCCCAGTTTTCTTTGCCGCTCCAACTTTTAATTGCAATGGCATAGATCGAAGTGGCGCGCAATTCTTTGTCGGTGATCTCGCGGTATTCTTTGCCAGCCGTCATGGCGGGGAAATATTTTCCGATGAGACCATACAACAACTCACGCGCTTCGGCGGGATCGTCCACCAGCCGCGCGTCGCCGTAGACGACCACACTGCGGAATTGAAGCGAGAACTCGAGCGCGACGTTCGATGGCAGGAACTTCCCCAACTCGCTCGCCTCCAAACTGACCTTCGGGTTGGCTTCCACATTCGAGCGGACTCGCCCCGCGACATTCGAGTGAAACGCGATCTGATGATTCGCTTCGTCGTACCAAAACATCGTCGGGTTGATGAACGGCTGTCCGTCAATGGACGTGGCGATGTGTCCTATTTTTGCTTCATTGAGAAACGAGCGAATCCAATCGTCGTCTTTGGTGAGATGCGGGCGGCGTTGGAACGCGGCGGGAGGTTGTGGGATGTAGTCGCGGGGCATATTAATTCAACGCTCGTTTGTAAATACCGATCTGTAAAAAGATGACCACGATTCCGCACGCGGCAGAGATCAGCCAGTTAACCCATGTATTCAAGCCCATTGCATATTGCGCGAAGTAGACCGACGCGGTGAACGTCACGCCGCTGAGGATAGCGGCTTCACGCGCTTGATAAAAAGAGATGCTCGTCTTTTTGTGTAACGGGGGAAGGGTGTGCGATGTCCAGCGGAACGCCTTTGATATTTCTTTGTTCTGCGAGATCATGAATTCTTTGAGCTGATTCATCGCCA
This sequence comes from Candidatus Defluviilinea gracilis, assembly GCF_057138825.1. NCBI lineage: Bacteria > Bacillati > Chloroflexota > Anaerolineae > Anaerolineales > Candidatus Villigracilaceae > Candidatus Defluviilinea > Candidatus Defluviilinea gracilis. The sequence goes on along the minus strand of NZ_DBNHEF010000079.1, from coordinate 3,154 downwards.
GCATAGACTCGTACCACGCTGCGCGAAGTTTTGCCAGTTGCACGATGGTGCTTGTGCCCATCAACGTAAGCAGAAGAAATATCCCGCTGAAGATGAATTTGACGCCTCGCGTGAAGAAATCCGCGTCGAAGAATTGCGTGCCGAAGATGGCGGCGATCAGCGAACCGACGGCAATAAGGTAAAAGGACGAAATCCGCGCGCGGTCTTCGTTCGCCTGCGCGGCGGTCTGCGCGATGTATTCGTATTCCTCGGTGAGGAATTCGTCTGTGTTGACGGGTTGGGATTTTTGTTTGGGCATCCTACACCTTCACCGTCCACTCGCCCTTCCGAAACACTGCCACGCGCGAACCATCCGCTTTGACTCCATCAATATCCAACTTGTCTGAGCCGATCATAAAATCTACGTGCGTGAGGCTTTTGTTGCCTCCTGCGGCGGCGAACTCTTCCTCGGTCATATCTTCGCCGCCGACGATGGTGTCTCGGTAGGAATTTCCAATCGCAACGTGGCACGAAGCGTTCTCGTCGAAGAGCGTGTTGTAAAACAGAATCTTGCGCTGGCTGATCGGCGAACTGTTCGGCACGAGCGCGCATTCGCCGAGCCGCGCCGCGTTCTCGTCGGTCTCGATCAATTTCTTCAACGTCTCTTCGCCCTTTTTCGCGGACACTTTCACCGCGCGTCCGTTCTCGAACGTCAGACTAAAATCTTCGATCAACACGCCGCTGTAATTCAACGGCATCGTGGACGCGACGGTTCCGTCCACTTGATCTTTGTGCGGCGTGGTGAACACTTCCTCGGTGGGGAGGTTGGGGATGCCCGTGATCCCGTTTTTGAATTCGGCTTGCGCTCCCTGCCAGAGATGTTGTTCGGGCAAGCCGATGGTCAAGTCCGTGCCGGGAGATTGATAATGCAGAGCCGTGAATTTTTGAGCGTTCAGATAATTACGATACTTTTTGAGTTTCTCGACGTGTTCCTGCCACGCGGCGACCGGGTCCGCTTCGTAGATTCGACAACTGGCGAAGATCTCCGCCCATAATTTTTCCACCGCTTCTTTCGCAGGGACGGCTGGGAACACCTTCCGCGCCCACGCCGGTGACGCGGTTGCCACCACGCACCAGTTGGTCGTGTTTTCATACTTGCGGAGCGGTTCGAACTTTTCCGCGGATGCTTTGCGATTCTTCGCGATCAACTCCGGGTCAATGCCTGCCAGCAATTCGGGATCGGAGGAATGGATGGCGAGTTCCGCGTCCATGCGTTCGTAATATTCCTCGTAGCGCGTCAGCATCCAATTAGGCACTTCGGTCAGCGACTCATGGTCGGCATGTTCAAAACGGATGCGGGCGATGCGCTCGTCCGTGTAGATCGGCTCGACGTAAACCGCGCCAGCCTTGTACGCGCTTTCGGCTACTTTGCGCATCAATGGCGCGTCTTCAAGGATTCCGCGCAGGAGCAGGCGTTGTCCCTTGCGGAGGTTGAGTCCGATGCGGACAACGACATCGGCGTATTTTGAGAGCAGTTGATCGAATTCTGATTCTGTCATGGAAATCCCTTTTGAACCGCGAAGAAAACCTTTTTGAACCGCTAAGCGCGCGAAGGTCGCTAAGAAAAATCTTTGCGTTCTTAGCGCTCTTCGCGGTTAATTTTTTATCCTTTTTGAACCGCGAAGAAAACCTTTTTGAACCGCTAAGCGCGCAAAGGTCGCTAAGAAAAATCTTTGCGTTCTTAGCGCCCTTCGCGGTTAATTGATTTTACGCCTCGAACGCCCACTCGCCCGATCGCATCACAGGTTCGCGCGCGCCGTCGTCTTTGATCCCGTCAATGTCCATGTGCGGCGAGCCGATCATGAAATCCACGTGGTTGAGGCTGACGTTGCCTCCAGCGGCGATAAATTCCTCGTCGGTCAACTCAGCCCCACCCGTGAGCGTGAAGCGGTAGGCGCGTCCGATGGCGATGTGACAGGAGGCGTTCTCGTCGAAGAGCGTGTTGTAAAAAAGATGACCGCGTTTGCCGATGGGCGAGGTCGCGTTGACCAGCGCCACCTCGCCGAGCCGCGTTGAGCCTTCGTCGGTGTCCACCAGTTTTTGCAGGAGGGCTTGATTCTTTTTCGCGTTCACTTTCACGATGCGCCCGTTCTCGAACGTGACGCTGAAATCTTCGATGAGGCTTCCGCCGTAACTGAGCGGGAAGGTCGCGGCGACGGTTCCCTCCGCGCGGTTGCGATCGGGCAGTGTGAAGATTTCTTCGGTGGGCATGTTGGCGGTGAAGATCACGCCGTTCTCCGCCATCGCCTGCGCGCCGCCCCAAATGTGACCGTAGGGCAAGCCGAGGGTGAAGTCGGTGCCGGGACCTTTGTAATGAAGCGCGGAATATTTTTTTGCTTGCATGTACTTGGCGCGGGCTTTCAAGTTTTTGATGTGCGCTTCCCACGCGGCGACCGGGTCAGGGAGGGTGGCGCGAGTCGTCTCGAAGATGGCTTGCCATAATTTTTCTTCCGCTTCCTCTGGCTTGAGGTCGGGGAAAACTTTCGCCGCCCACGCCGGGCTCCCCGAAGCGACCACGCACCAGTTGATCGCGTTGCGGCTGACTTGCGCTCCGATCGCATTGTAATGACTCAAATGAGTTTTTTGCATTGCCGCGATTCGTTCGGAATCCAGACCAGCAAGCGCGTCGGGATCGTTGGCATAAACCGAAAGCAACGCGTCGCCGTTCTTGATCATGTTCATCGTGGCGTCAACGATATGATTCGAATACTCGTCGAACGAATCGACGGGCGCGTGTTGCAAGCGGAGGCGGAGCATTTCCTCGTCGCCCCAAATGACCTCCACATATTTCGCGCCTGCGGCATACGCGGCTTTCGTCACCGCATAGACGAACTCTCGCCCCGCAGGCGGCACTCCGCGCGAGGTGGCATTGGTGATGATGAGCCGCTGTCCCTTGCGCAGGTTCAGCCCCACGCGCACCACCGCTTCGGCATATTTTTCAAGCAATTCCTGGTGTTGTTTTGATGGCATGGCATCTCCCTTTTATAACCATGTCATTCTGAATACTATGAAGCCGTCAAGGTTTTTTGAAAAACCAGGGGATTGACAGCAACATAGTTGGGAAGGTAGGGTTGTTGCGAGCGGACGACAGCACAAGCAATCTTGAGGATCTTGT